>DAOKZM010000035.1:0-13401 GCA_035325665.1 Thermomicrobiales bacterium
CGTGCGCCCCCACGATCTGGTCTCGATCGCCGACGACATCGTCGAGCCGCCAGCCTGACCTCGCTCTTTGCGCTGGAACAAAGACGCGTCGCGCCTGCTCTGGCATACGTTGGAGGAGCGAGCTGGTCCGTGCCGTTCTCGAAGGTAGGGTCATCATGGTCGAAGAACGTGTTACCGAAGACACCAACCTCGAGGAGCTCCTGTCACGGTACCCGCAGGTAGTGCCGGTCTTCCTGCGTCGCCGGATGCTCTGTTTCGGCTGCGATCTGGCGCGGTTCGAGAGCATCGGCGATGCCTGCCGGATCTACGGCGAGCCGGCCGACGGGATTCTCAGCGAGCTTATCGAGGTCATTCGCACCAGCGACCCGTCACCGACCGCGTTGTGACGGTATCAGGCCAGGAGGGAATCGTGCTGCCGGCACTGATGGACGAGGACATGATCCTCACGATCCTCAAGGAGGTCTACGACCCTGAGCTGGGGATCAATGTGGTTGACCTCGGCCTGGTCTACGGCGTGGAGATCGTCAACGATGGTGTCGTCGTCACGATGACGCTGACGACGCCTGGCTGCCCACTCCACGACGTTCTGACCGAGGCGGTCGATTGGGCGGTCCGAACTCACGTGCCGAGCGTCTCGACGGTGGATGTCAACCTCGTCTGGTCGCCGCCGTGGACGCCGGACCGGATGAGCGACGAGGGCAAGCGCGAACTGGGGTGGTGGTGATGGCGTTGATGCAACGGCGTCGCTCGCGGGGCGGGGCCGGCGACGAGCGTATTCTGGCGGACTGGAAGATCAGCGACGTGTTGCGGGCATACCCGCAGCTTCTGGACGTTCTGATCGACACTACGCCCGCGTTCAGCCGGCTACGGAATCCGGCGCTGCGTCGGGTGCAGTCGAGGCTCGTGACCGTCGAGCAGGCGGCACGGATCGCCGGTATCGAGCCAGATGCGCTCGTCCGGCGGCTCAACGCAGCCGTCAGCGCCGATGAGGGTGGCGAGCCTGTTTCCGCGAACGGCGCGGCGCCACTACGTGAAGCTGACGAACGCCCAGGTTGGCTCAACGAGGCGACGCTGGCTCAGGAGCTCGATGCCCGGCCGTTCCAGGAGCGCGGCGAGGAGCCTTTCGGCGCGATCATGACCGCCGCGCGCGAGACGCCGGTCGGCTCGATGTTCCTCCTGCGCAACACCTTCGAGCCGGTCCCGCTCTACGGCGTGCTGGCGATTCGCGGATTCGGGCACTGGGTACTACAGGACGCCGCCGACGACTGGCGCATCTGGTTCTACAACTCCGGCACGCCGCGCAAGCCCGCGCCGAAGCGGAAGGTGACGGCCCCCGCTGCGACGGAGCCGACCGTCGAGACCTGGTCACACCCCGACGCGGTGGTGACGATCGATGTCAGCGAGCTGGTCCCGCCCGTGCCGATGATCAAGATCCTCGAGACGCTCGAAACGCTGCCCGACGGTGCATCGCTACTGGTCCACCACCTGCGCCGGCCGATGCATCTCTACCCGCAGCTCGACGCAATGGGCTACCGCCACGACACGCGCGAGCTCGCACCCGACCGCATCGAGGTTCTAATCGAGAAGCCGCCGTTCGATGAGGCGGCGCCGTGAAGCCGCCAGCCACTCCGCCACGGATGGGTGGCGGGATCAGCTCGGCGCACGCGCCGGACCTCGACATCCCCGCCCGCTTCATGGCCCTGGCGATGATCGGCATTCTGACGACCGCGGCAATTGGACCGTGGGCCTACCCGCTCCTGCTGGAGTCGTTCTACGCTCCGAAGCTGCTGGCGTTCGTCCATCTGAATACGCTGGGAATCATCGCGCCGCTCATCGTCGGCGCGAGCTACCAGCTGGTCCCGGTCGTCCTTCAGGAACCACTGGCAGCGCCGAAGGTCGCGCGCCTGTCGTTCTGGGTTTACCTCGCTGGCGTGCTGCTGTTCCTGCCGTCGCTCGTCGAGACCTGGCAGCCTGGCCTCTCGATCGGCGGCGCGCTCGCGTTCACCGCGCTGATCATGTACACCGGCGTCGTCTGGCGGACGCTCGCGCGCGCTCCGGAGCGCGGCGTGGTGCGCTGGCACATCGTCGCTGCGCTGACAGGACTGCCGGCTGGTGTCCTAGCGGGCCTGCTGCTGGCGCTGAACAAGACGACCGGATTCCTCGAAGTCCACACCCTGTCGCTGCTGGCGACGCACGCGACGCTGATGATCGTCTGCTGGGTCACGCCGCTCTTGTTCGGCGTCGCTTATCGGCTGGTGGGCATGTTCACGCTCACCGAAGACCGGCTGTGGCGCCGGGTTGCCTGGGCCGAGCTGGCCTGCACGGTCCTCGGCGGCTGGCTTCTCGCGGGTTCGCTGCTGCTCTATCGCGAGCGTGTCGTCCTGGTGTTCGCCGCGCTCGCTATCCTTGCCGGTCAGGTGCTGTTCCTCATCCAGCTCGCGCATCTCTACCATGCTCGTCGCCGTCGAGTCATCGACGTCCACATCCCGTTTGCGCTGACCTCGGCAACGATGGGCGTCGCGGCGGCGTTGGCGCTGGCTCTCGGTATGCTGCGGTCGGCCGGGCCGCTCGATTCGCTCTGGGTAGTGGCTGTCTGGCTTGCGCTGGCTGGCCTGGCGATCAGCGCCATCCAGGGCTTCTTCTACAAGATCGCGACGTTCCTCGTCTGGCTCAACCGCTACGCGCCAGTCGCCGGCCGCAGCAAGGTGCCGCGACTGGAGGAGCTCTATAGCCTCCGGCTTGCCCGGGTGGGCTGGGCCGCCTGGCTGTCAGCGCTCGTCGTCACGGTCGGCGGCGTGCTGTGGCAGGCGCCGGGTCTGGCGACGGCCGGCGGCGTGCTCGCTGCCGCCGGCCTGGGCTGCTTCCTGGGGAACGTCGTGCGGATTGCCAGCCACTGGCAATCCGGCGTTTCAACGCGGGTATTGGGGCGCTTTCGCCGGATGGGGCGGGAGCCGATAGGAGAAAGGGCTGTGCATGTCGGCACAGGCGAGTGAGACCGTTACGATCGACGTCCGTGGCATGGTGCCGCGCGAGCGTCACCCGCTGATCTTCTCGAAGATCGACAGCCTCGCCGCGGGCGAGACGCTGCGACTGGTCAACGACCACGACCCCAAGCCGCTCTACTACCAGTTGATGGCCGAGCGGCCGGGCGCGATCGCCTGGGAGTACCTCGAAGAGGGTCCCGAAGTCTGGCAGGTCCGGATGACCAAGCAGTAGCCACTGCTACTGCAGCACAACGCCCCGGTCATGACGGCCGGGGCGTTGCCATTTCAGCGGAGAGGGAGGGATTCGAACCCCCGGGGCTCATCACCCAACTGTTTTCAAGACAGCCGCCTTAAACCGCTCGGCCACCTCTCCGGGAGGCGCCCGCGCGGCAATCTCGCGCGGGCGCTCCCGTGATTCTACACCGGGCCAATGCGTTCCTGACCGCCCATGTACGGCCGGAGGATCGCCGGGATGGTGATCGAGCCGTCCTGGTTCTGGTAGTTCTCGATGACGGCGATCATCGTGCGCGGCATGCCGAGGCCCGAGCCGTTCAACGTGTGGACGAACTGCGGGCGTTGGCCCTCGCCGGGGCGGAAGCGGATGTTCGATCGCCGCGCCTGGAAGTCGCGGAAGTTCGAGCAGGACGAGACCTCGAGCCACTCCTCGACGCCGGGCGCCCACGCTTCGAGGTCGATCTTGCGCGAGGCGACGAACGACAGGTCGCCAGCGCAGATCTCGACGGTGCGGTAGGGCAGCTCCAGCCGCTCCAGCGTCTCGGCGGCGTCGTGGACGAGGCGCATGTGCTCCTCGGGCGACTCCTCCGGCCGGACGAACTTCACCAGCTCGACCTTGTCGAACTGAAACAGTCGCTTGATGCCGCGTACGTCGCGACCGGCGCTCGCCTTCTCGTTGCGGAAGCAGGCCGAGTAGGCGGTGTGGTTAATCGGGAGCTGCGCGCCGTCGAGGATCTCGTCCCGGTACATGTTGGTGACTGGCACCTCGGCGGTCGGGATCATCCAGAGGTCCTCGGCCTCGTCGCGGAAGAGGGTATCGGCGAACTTCGGCAGGTTGCCGGTGCCGACCATCGCCTCACGCCGTACGAGGTAGGGTGGGTAGACCTCATCGTAGCCCTGCTCGCGGTGCAGGTCAAGCATCCAGGTGATCAGCGCTCGTTGGAGGCGCGCGCCGTCGCCGCGCAGGAAGTTGAACCGCGAGCCGGAGACTTTTACCCCACGCTCGAAGTCGATGATGCCGAGCTGTTCGCCGATCTCCCAGTGCGGCCGGGGCTGGAAGGTGAAGTCCCTGAGGGTGCCCCAGGTGCTGGTGACGACGTTGTCCGACTCGTCCTCGCCGTCCGGGACCTCCGGGCCGGGGAGGTTCGGCACCAGCAACTGCAGTTGATAGAGCTCGGCGTCGAGCGCGTTGACCTTCTCGTTCAGCGCGCCGATCTCGTCGCCCAATCGCCGCATCTCGGCGATGTGCGCGTCGCGCTCGGCGCCGGCCGGCACCTTGCCGGTCTGGCGCGAGCCCTCATTCAGCCGCGCCCGCATCGTCTCAACCTCGGTCAAAATCGAGCGGCGCTGTTCGTCGACCGCCAGAATCTCGTCGATCGGCGCGGTGGTGTGGAGCCTGGCAATCTGGTCTTTAACGAACTCTGGCCTCTCGCGAATCAGCCGTATGTCCAGCATCTGTCGTCTCCGATCTGCTCGTCGTTGAGGGTCGTCGTGGCCGGGGTTCGAAGATGACTGCTGCTGAGACCGCCGCGGGTGCCGATCCGTCGCCTCAATGGCCTGGCTGCCCGAAGGCGCGTCATGCCTCTCGCTCGGCGCTTCCCCGGTACACTTGCCCACTGATCGTTCATTGTGACACACCGTCCTATCGTCGTTTCCGCGTCGACAATGAAAGACGCCCTACGAAGTAGGACGTCTCGAGCAGCCAACCCGAACTGAACGGGCTGCTGCTCAATCGCTGGCGCTACTGTGGATCGCGCCGAGCTGGATCGACTCGAAACCGGGGATGAACTTCAGCCAGGCGTCCGACGCGGCCGCGTTCAGCCGGCGCTGGATCGTGTAGTAGCGGCCCGCCTTCGGCTCGAACGGTTGGCGATTAAGCCGCATCTTCGAGTCGTTGAGCAGCTTTCCGCCCTTCCGGTGATTGCAGGGCCGGCAGGCCGACACGAGGTTCTCCCAGCTGTGCGCCCCGCCACGCGAGCGTGGGACGATGTGGTCGATGGTCAGGTCACCGCTGTGCGTCCCGCAGTACTGGCAGGTGTAGTTGTCGCGAATGAAGATCTCGCGCCGCGTCAGCTTTACGCGCGGGTGTGGCCTCCGGATGAGGTGGCTCAGCCGGATGACCGAGGGCGCGTCGATCGTGCGTGTCGCGGTCACGATCGGGATCTGGTACACGTCGAGCACCTCGGCCTTCTGGTGGAGGATCAGGCCGATCGCGCGGCGCATATTGCAGACGTTCAGAGGCTCGTAGTTCTGATTGAGGACCAGAACCATCTGGCGTGTGGCGACGGGTTGGAGAGGCTCCGTGCGTTGGGTCATTGGTCGATGCGCTTCCAGGCCGCTCTCGCACCGAGCGTGCATACAGGCCCAGGGGTCAGGCTCGCACTCCTCGATGATAACAACGCGTTGCGCTTAGGTGCAAGCCTCGCGGCGCATCCAGACATGACGTTCGGACGAGAGACGGCAGCAGTTGCTAGTCTGCCGCTAGCGCCGGCTCGGCCCTGAGCGCGCGGAGGGCCTGGCCGGTGTACGATGCGGCGACCTCGGCGACCTCCTCTGGCGTCCCGGTGGCGATGATCTCGCCGCCGCGATGCCCGCCCTCCGGTCCGAGGTCGATGATCCAGTCGGCCGACTTGATCACGTCGAGATTGTGCTCGATCACGAGGATGGTGTTTCCCGCGTCGGCCAGCCGCTGAAGGACGCCCAGCAGTCGCTCGATGTCGGCGAAGTGCAGGCCGGTCGTCGGCTCGTCGAGGATGTAGAGCGTCTTCCCGGTCGCGCGTCGCGACAGCTCGGTCGCCAACTTAACGCGCTGCGCCTCGCCGCCCGACAGCTGTGTCGCTGGCTGGCCGAGGTGGATGTAGCCGAGGCCGACGTCGAACAGGGTCTGCATCTTGTTGCGGATCTTCGGGATGTTCTCGAAGAACTCCAGCGACTCCTCAACCGTCATGTCGAGCACGTCGGCGATGTTCTTGCCCTTGTACTCGATCTCCAGCGCCTCGCGGTTGTAACGCTTGCCGTGGCAGACCTCGCATGGAACGTAGACGTCCGGCAGGAACTGCATCTCGATCTTGACGATGCCGTCACCAGCACACGCCTCGCAGCGGCCGCCCTTGACGTTGAACGAAAAGCGGCCGGCCTTGTAGCCGCGCGCCTTGGCCTCGGGCATCGCGGCGAACAGTTCGCGGATGTGCGTGAACACGCCGGTGTAGGTGGCCGGGTTGGAGCGCGGCGTGCGGCCGATCGGGCTCTGGTCGATGTCGATCACCTTGTCGATGTGCTCGACGCCGTCCAGCCGATCGAACGCGCCCGGCCGCTCGTGGGCGCGGTAGAGGATCTGCGCCAGTCGCCGGTAGAGCGTGTCGGTGATCAGCGTGCTCTTCCCGGACCCAGAGACGCCCGTCACGCAGATGAACGTTCCCAGGGGGAACTCCGCCCTGACGGACTTGAGGTTATTCTCGCGGGCGCCAGTGATCGTCAGCCGTGCGCCGTTGCCCGTGCGCCGCGTCTCGGGGATCGGGATCGAGCGCCGCCCGCTGAGGTAATCGCCGGTGATCGAGCCCGGGTCGGCGACGATGTCGTCGAACGTCCCGGCGGCGACGATGTGCCCGCCATGCTCGCCGGCCCCCGGCCCGATGTCGATGATCCAATCGGCCGCCCGCATTGTCTCCTCGTCGTGCTCGACGACGAGCAACGTGTTGCCAATGTCGCGAAGCTGGGTCAGTGTGTGGATCAGCCGCGCGTTGTCGCGGTGGTGTAGCCCGATCGACGGCTCGTCGAGGACGTACATGACCCCCATCAGACGGCTGCCGATCTGGGTCGCCAGGCGGATGCGCTGCGCCTCGCCGCCGGAGAGACTCGCCGCGGCGCGGTTGAGCGTCAGATAGTCCAAACCGACGTCCACCAGGAACCCCAGCCGCTCGCGGATCTCCTTGAGCACCTGCCGCGCGATCAGCATCTCACGGTCCGAGAGCGCGCCAGCTTGCAGCTTCTGGACGAAGTCGAGCGATTGCTGGACCGACATCCCCGCCACATCGACGATCGAGCGGTCATCGACGGTGACCGCGATCACCTCTGGCCGCAGCCGCGCCCCCTTGCAGGTCGGGCACGGCCGGGAGGCCATGTACTGCTCCATGTCCTGCCGGACGTAGTCGGACGCCGTCTGGCGCAACCGGCGCTCCAGGTAGGGGATGACGCCCTCGTATTTGACCGTGTACTGCCGCCGCCGCCCGCTGCGTGCCGTGTAGCGCACCGTAAGCGTTGGATGGCCGTCGCCATAGAGCACGAGTCGCTTCTGCTCGGCGGTCAGGTCGCGGAACGGCACGTCCATCGGGATGTCACGCGCCTCGGCCAGCGCCGACACCATCGCTTCGTACCAGGCATTGGCGTCGCGGCCCGGACGCGACCACGGCGAGATCGCGCCCTGCGCCAGGGTCAGGCCGGGGTCGGAGACGACGAGCTCCTCGTCGAACTCCATCGCGATGCCGAGGCCGGTGCAGGTCGGGCAGGCGCCGTGCGGGCTGTTGAACGAGAACGAGCGCGGCTCGATCTCGCCGATCGAGATGCCGCAGACCGGGCAGGCGAAGTGCTCGGAGAACGGCAACTCCGGCCCGTCGATGACCTGGATCGTGACGTTGCCGCTGCCGAGCCGCAACGCCGTCTCGAGCGAATCGATCAGGCGGATGCGCAGCGCGTGCATGTCCTCATCCGACTCGTGCCGGACGACGAGCCGATCGACGACGACCTCGATCGTGTGCTTCTTGTACTTGGCCAGCGAGATCGTTTCCTCGAGCTCGCGAATCTCGCCGTCCACCCGGACGCGGACGAAGCCGCCCTTGCGGATCTGATCCAGGACGCCCTGGTGCTCGCCCTTGCGGTCGCGGATGACCGGCCCAAGGACGAGGATGCGCGAGCCATTTGGCAGGGCGAGGATCGATTCCGCCATCTGCTGGACGGACTGCTGGCTGATCTCGCGGCCGCAGTTCGGGCAATGAGGATGACCGATCCGCGCGTAGAGCAGTCGCAGGTGGTCGTAGATCTCGGTGACCGTGCCGACGGTCGAGCGCGGGTTGCGGCTGGCGCCCTTCTGGTCGATCGAGATCGCCGGGGAGAGCCCGTCGATCTGGTCGACGTCCGGCTTCTCCATCTGCCCGAGGAACTGCCGGGCGTAGGCCGAGAGGGATTCGACGTATCGCCGCTGCCCCTCGGCGTAGATCGTGTCGAACGCCAGCGACGACTTGCCCGAACCGGACAGGCCGGTCAGGACGACCAGCTTGTCGCGCGGAATCTCGACGTCGACGTTCTTCAGGTTGTGCTCGCGGGCGCCTCGAACGACGATCTTGTCTGTCGGCATCTGGTCTCCGGTGTCGCTGCGCGGGTGGTCAGTTGGGGCTTGGTGGTATCGTTCGTACGTAGAACATCTATTCGTATTCTCGAATTGTAGCAGCCCGGGCCAGCCCTTGGAACTGGCCTCGCGACCGAATTGTGACACCTCGTCATAGGGTGGAACACCCCGCGGGACGTGTTGACCGCGCTGGTATCCTGAATGTCAAACAACGTCCGCCAACGGACGGGAGGAGTAGGTCCTCCGCGGCGGCCAGGGAGGCGGGGTCGGAGACTGGAAGCCCCGCTACGCGCGCGCGATCGAAGTCGCCCGGCCGGCCGGGCGCTGAGGTGTCGTTGGACACGCCAGGCGCCCGCGGGTTCGCCCGTTATCGCGCGCGAGCGCGACGGCTACGCCGTCGAAGCAAGGTGGTACCGCGGGTGAGCCCGTCCTTGGCAGGACGGGCTTTCTATTACTTCGCAAGGATGGGCGCCGGGCCGAGCGTAGCGCCGGCCGGTCGAAGGAGAGCGAGCATGACGACGCGGTCAGGCGCCGCGACCGGCGCGGACGAGCTGGGCAAGGCCTACGACCCCGCGGCGAGCGAGGGGCGCTGGTACGAGTTCTGGCATTCGCGCGGCTACTTCAAGCCAGTGGATCGTGGGCGTGGCCCCTACGTCGTCATCATGCCCCCGCCCAACGTCACCGGCGAGCTCCATATGGGCCACGCGCTGTTCTCGGCAGTCGAGGACCTGATGATCCGTTACCACCGCATGCTCGGCCACGCCGCGCTCTGGCTCCCGGGCGCGGACCACGCCGGCATCGCCGGCCAGTGGGTCGTCGAGAAGGAACTGGCGAAGGAGGGGCTGACGCGCCACGACCTCGGTCGCGAGGAGTTCCTCAATCGTGTCTGGGACTGGATGGAGTCGTACCAGGAGCGCATCAAGGGGCAGCTCAAGTCGCTTGGCGCCTCGTGCGACTGGTCGCGTTACGTGTTCACGATGGATCCCGGTCCGGCCCGCGCCGTCCGCGTCGCATTCAAGCATCTCTACGACAAGGGGCTGATCTATCGCGGCGAGCGGATCATCTCCTGGTGCCCGCGCTGCATGACGGCGCTGTCCGACCTCGAGGTCGTGCATGAGGACGTCTCATCGTTCCTCTGGCATCTGCGCTACCCGCTAGCCGATGGCAGCGGCGCGATCGAGGTGGCGACGACCCGGCCAGAGACGATGCTCGGCGACACGGCCGTCGCGGTGCATTCCGACGACGACCGCTATCGCGCGCTGGTCGGCAAGGAGGTGATCCTGCCGATTCTCGGCCGGCGCATCCCGATCGTCGCCGACGACGCGGTCGACCGCGAGTTCGGAAGCGGCGCGGTCAAGGTGACCCCGGCCCATGACCCGAACGATTTCGAGATCGGCCGGCGGCACGACCTGCCGTTGGTGAACGTGATGAATCTCGACGGTACGATGAACGATGCCGCTGGCCCGTTCGCGGGCCTGGAAATCGCCGAGGCGCGCGAGCGCGTCGTCGAGCAGTTGAAGCAGGACGGCGCGCTCGTCCGGATCGAGCCGCACGAGCACTCGGTCGGTCATTGCGACCGCTGCGGCTCGGTCGTCGAACCGATCGTCTCGAAGCAGTGGTTCGTGCGGATGGAGCCGCTGGCGCGTCCGGCGATCGACGTAGTCAACGCCGGAGACGTCCGCTTCTACCCGCCGCGTTTCACGAGCGTCTACCTGAACTGGATGGAGAACATTCACGACTGGTGCATCTCTCGCCAGCTCTGGTGGGGGCATCGCATCCCGATCTGGTACTGCCGCGACTGCGGCGAGATGACGGCGACGGACCAGGAGCATCTCACTGCTTGCGAGAAGTGCGGCTCCGACAACATCGAGCAGGACCCCGACGTTCTCGACACCTGGTTCTCGTCGGGGTTGTGGACCTTCTCGACGCTCGGCTGGCCGGACGACACGGCCGACCTGCGGACCTATTATCCCGGCCATCTGATGGAGACGGGTTACGACATCATCTTCCATTGGGTCGCGCGGATGATCTTCTTCGGCATCGAGTTGATGGGCGAGCCGCCGTTCAAGGACGTCTATCTGCACGGCACCGTCCGCGACCAGCACGGCCAGCGGATGAGCAAGACGAAGGGCAACGTCCTCGATCCGACGACAATCAGCTCGGAGTACGGGACGGATGCCCTCCGCTTCGCGTTGTTGACCGCATCGGGGCCGGGGAGCGACCTGAAGATGTCCACCGAGCGCGTCGAGGCGATGCGCAACTTCGCCAACAAGCTCTTCAACGCGACCCGCTTCGCGCTGCGGGCTATCGAAGGCGCCGGCATCGCACGCGACGAGGACGGTGCGCCGGACAGGCCGGCCGACGACGCCCTGTCCGTCCCCGACCGCTGGATCCTCACCCGGCTCTCGGCGACGACGAGTGAGGTGACGCGGCTCCTGGAGGAGTACCAGCTCCACGAAGCCGGACGAGCGCTCTACGAGTTCATCTGGTCGGAGTTCTGCGACTGGTACATCGAGGCAGTCAAGGTGCGACTCTACGCCGACCCGCCCGACCCGGTCGTGCCGCAGACTCTGGCCTACGTGTTGGAGCGGACGCTCCGGCTGCTGCACCCGTTCATGCCATTCGTGACCGAGGAGCTGTGGCAGCAGCTGCCGCATCCCGGCGACGCGCTGATCGTCGCGGATTGGCCGGAGCCGGGAGCGGGCTATCCGGAGGCGGAAGCCAGCTTCGAGCTGCTGCGCGACGCCGCGCGCGAGATTCGCAACGCCCGCAGCGAGCATGGGGTGGATCCCGGCCGTCGGATTCGGGCGGTGGTGTACCCGGGGGCTGCGCGAGCGACGTTCGAGGATCTGGCGGCCGAACTGCAGTTCTTCGGCCGGATCGACCAGGGCGCTTACGAGTTGCGCGACGGCGAGCCGGAGGCGCCGGGCAAGAGCGCGGCGCTCGTCGTCGGTGGCGCGACGATCTACCTGCCGCTGGCCGGAATGGTCGATCTGGCGGCCGAGCGCGCGCGGATCGAGAAGGAGGTTACCGAGGTCGAGGCCGAGATCGCCCGCGTCGACGCGATGCTCGGAAACGAGCAATTCGTCGCCAAAGCGCCCGAGAAGGTCGTCGCGGTCCAGCGCGAGCGGCGCGAGAAGGCACTTGAGCGCCGGGCGCTGCTGCTCAAGAGCCTGGCGGAGCTCGATTGACGTGACAGGCTGCCTGCCGGCCGACTGGTTTGCGGGTGATGTGGCCAGCGTCGCCCGCGACCTCATCGGCCGTTGGCTGACGGTCGGCGTTGACGTGATGGCGCTCATCCTCGAGACGGAGGCCTACGGCGGCGCTGACGACCCGGCATCGCATGCGGCCTTCAGGCCCGGCGGGAGGGCGGCGATCATGGCGGCCGAGGCTGGCAGCGTCTACGTCTACGCTGCCTACGGCATGTACCCGTGCTTCAACATCGTCTCCGGCGCGACCGGCTCGGCGTCGGCGGTGCTGCTCCGCGCCGTCTGCCTGCCCGGTCAGCCGCAACCCGTGAACGGCCCTGGCCGGACGAGTCGCGCGCTCGGCATTACCCTCGACGACCATGGCGAGAGGCTGCCGGGCGACAGGTTCGCAGTCAGCGCGCATCGCGAGCCGTGCCGCATCCGTCAGACGCCGCGGGTCGGCATCAGCCGGGGAGTCGAGACGCCGTGGCGCTTCGTCGGCCAGCCGATCGCGGGGGATTGCTGATGGGCATCCAGCGACTGCCGGAGGAGATGATCGGCCGGATCGCAGCCGGAGAGGTCATTGAGCGGCCGGCCGCGGCGGTGAAGGAGCTGATCGAGAACGCGCTCGACGCTGGCGCGACCTCGATCGCGGTCGCCATTAGCGAGGGCGGCGTCGATCTGATCGATGTTCGCGACGACGGCATCGGCATGTCCGATGGTGACCTCCTGCTGGCGGTCGAGCGCCACGCGACGTCGAAGATCTCGTCGATCGACGACCTGATGTCGCTGACGACGCTCGGCTTTCGAGGCGAGGCGCTCGCCTCGCTGGCGGCGGTCAGCGACCTGACGATCCGCACCCTCGACGGATCCAGTGGCGCTGCCTGGACCCGACAGGTCCGCTTCGGCGCGGGTGGGCCGGTCGAGCGGATCGCCTGGGCAGGCGGAACCGCCGTCACTGCCCGGAATCTGTTCGAGAATGTGCCCGCCCGTCGCAAGTTCCTGCGCCAGCCACAGACCGAGGCGTCGTACGTCGCTCGGGTGGTCGGCGCCTACGCGCTCGCCTACCCGAATGTCGCGTTCGTGCTGGAAGTCGACGGCCGTCGCGTGATTGCCACGGACGGGCGCGGCGAACAGGTCGCCGCCGCCGTCGGCGTCTGGGGCGACGAGGTGGCAGCGGCGCTCGTCCCGCTCCGGACGCCGGACGGCGCGCCCGAGGGCTACGCCGTCGCCGGTATGGTCGCACTGCCGCACGTCGACCGGGCGACGCGGCAGATGCAGCATCTCTTCGCCCAGGGACGGCTGATCGCCAGCCGCCAGATCGGGACGGCGTTCGAGCAGGCTTACCAGACGATGTTGATGGTTGGCCGGCGCCCAGCCGGCTGGATCCGGCTTACCGTCCCGCCGGACCGTATCGATGTGAACGTCCACCCGACGAAGGCGGAGGTCCGCTTCGCCGAGGAGCGCCTGGTCTTCGCGCTCGTCCAGCGGGCGGTTCGCGAGGCCGTCATCGCGCTCGCCCCGCCGCCGTCGATCCCGACCGTCGTCGCCTCTCCGCTGAGCGATTGGGCGGTCCAGCGGCGCTTTGCGCTGGCGCATCCCGAGCGCGATCCGCTTCACGCGCCTTTGGACGCGTCGGAGCGGGTTGATCTCG
>DAOKZM010000036.1:0-287 GCA_035325665.1 Thermomicrobiales bacterium
CATGCTCGGCCTCGGCCGCGTCGGCTCGACCGCCGGCCACGGCTCCGGCGACCTCCTGCTGGCCTTCTCGAACGCGCCGGAGAATCGCGTCCCCCGCTGGCCCGCCGGCCCGCTGCTCCACTCGACCCGGCTGGCCGACGAGTGGATCGGCCCGTTCTTCTCAGCAACGATCGACGCAACGTCGGAAGCCGTCCTCAACGCGATGGTCGCCGCCGAAACCATGACCGGCCGCGACGGCATCACCGCCTACGCCCTGCCCCACGACGAATTGCTGGCGATCAGGCGGC
>DAOKZM010000036.1:297-13188 GCA_035325665.1 Thermomicrobiales bacterium
CGGTAGGGGGACGAGGGATCGTGACTGGTCGGCGCGGCGGCTGCCGGTCGGCGAGGTAAGATACCGGCGGCGGGAGAACACGAGGTTCGCCCCTACGATCTCTCCGTCCCTCGTCCCTACCTCGCTACCCTCGCCCTCTCCCGGCCCCGCTGCGCCCAGGCGTCCATCCCGCCGGCCAGGTTGGCGACGTGCTCGTGGCCGCGCTGCTTCAGCAGGCTCGTCGCCAGGCTGCTGCGGTAGCCCGCCGCGCAGACGACGACCACCGGACGCTCCCGGTCCAGCCCGTCCGCGTCGCCCTGGCTCAGCCGCTCGACCGGCACGTGCAGCGCCCCATCGATGTGTCCGAGCGCGAACTCCGCCTGGTTGCGAACGTCGAGCACCTGCGCCTCGCCACGCGCGACGCGCTCCGCCGCCTCTCCGGCGCCCATCTGCTCGACCCGCTGCACCGGTAGCCCGGCTGCCGCCCAGGTATCCGGGTCTGCGACGACGTAGCCGCTGACGTCGTCCAGCCCGATTCGGATGAGCTGCGTCACCGCCTCGTGGACGTCGCTGGGATCAGCCACGACCAGCACGATCGGCCGGTCGTACGACACCGCCCAGCCGGCCCAGCCGGCCAGGCTCGACCCGACGCCGATGTTGAGTGACCCGCGCAGGAAGCCCGCGCCGAATTGGTCGGCCTCCCGGACGTCAAGCAGCGTCACCCCGGCCTCGGCGTCGCTCACCACGTCGCGCAGCTCACCCAGGGCGATCTCGCGCGGCTGCGGCACACCGCCAAGAATCTGTGGCCCGCGCTTGTTCAGTCGCTTCATGACAGGGAAGTAGGCCGGCGAGGCCGGCAGGTCGTCGAGCATCAGCCGGACGAACGCGTCCTCCGCCATCGGCTGGAAGGCGTAGTTGAAGCGCTTCTCCTGGCCCATCGTCGTGCTCTCGGCGTCGCCGATCGCCTTGCCGCAGGCCGAGCCTGCCCCGTGGCCAGGGTAGACGACGATCTCGTCGTCCAGCGCCATCAGCTTGTCGTGGATCGTCGAGTAGAGCGCCTTCGCCAGCCCCTGCGTGTAGTCGGCGCCGAGCAGGTCCGGCCGGCCGACCGCGCCGACGAAGAGCATGTCGCCGCTGAACAGCACCGGCGCCGCGCCCGGGTTGGACTCGTCGGACACGAGGATGCAGATGTGCTCGGGCGTGTGTCCCGGCGTCAGCAGGATCTCCAGCCGCAGCTCGCCGACCTCTAGCGCGTCCCCATCCTTCACCGGCTGGTGCGGGAAGTCGTTCTCACCGACGGCGCTCAGGCACACGGTTGCGCCGGTCCGGTTGGCCAGCTCACGCGCCCCGGAGGCGTAGTCAGCGTGGATGTGCGTCTCGAGGATGTGGGTGATCGTCAGCCCGTGCGCCGCAGCGAGGTCGAGATAGACATCGACGTCGCGGCGGGGGTCGATCACCACCGCCTGCCGGGCGTGCTCCGCGCCAAGGACGAACGATGCCTGCGCGAGTCCGTCGGTATAGATCCGCTGGAAGAACACGGGAGACCTCACCTTCGCTATCTGGTTGCGGTTCTGTGCGGTCATCATACAGCCATGGCCGGGATCTGCGATGGTAGGCTTAGGCCACGATGGCGACACCGACGGCGCGCTCAGCCGAAACCGACCGCGGTCCCCTGCCGTTCGGGCCGGGGCTGGTCGTCCTGCTGCTCGGCCTGTTGCTGGCCGGTGTCATCGCCGCCGGCGCCTGGCTGAACAGCCGCGAAGGTACACTGGGCGAGCCGGTCGTCACGATCGCCGCCTTCCGTGCCGACCCGAGCCGCTACGACAACCAGGTCGTCAGCATTGACGGCCAAGCCGAGGACGTCCGCGAGCTCCCCTTCCTCTCCCAGTACGCGCTCTACACCCTGCGCGACGAGACTGGCTCGATGCGCGTCCTCACCCAGCACGGCGTCCCGCCGGCCGGCGCACCTACCCGCCTCGGCGTCGCGGGCGAGCTCGTCCGCCTCATCCCCGGCATCCCGCTGAACGTCGTCTTCCTCGAGCAGGAGCGTTACGAGGTTACAGCCGGGCAGGGCAACACGTCGCGCCCGATAGCACGGCTCATGGTTATGCCCAACAATTAGTCAGGAATACTGGCCGACCAACGATAAGGTACTTGACACGTACCGAGTCATCTATTAGCATAGGATCGAACCGCCGGATGGGCTGGCGGCGGGGAGCGGATTCCCTGGAAGGACTAGTTTGTGAACGGAGGGTGCTTCGATGCTTCAGCGCACATCGTCATTCCCGTTTGCGGATTTCGCGTTCATCGAGAACCAGCTTGACCGGCTCGCGCAGGAGGCGCTCGGGCTGCGCTCACAGACGTCAGTCACGACCCTGCCGGTGGACGTCTATGACACCGGCGAGGATGTCGTGATCCAGGCCTTCGTCCCGGGCATGCGCGCTGAGCACCTCGACATCAACATTGAGGACGGGGTCGTGACGATCAGCGGCCAGTTCCCTCACCTGTACGACCACGAGGAAGCGCAGCAGTGGTCGTGGTACGCGCGTGAGTTGCGCGGCGGCCGGTTCCAGCGCAGCCTCAGCCTTCCCTACAAGGTGGATGTCGATCAGGCCAGCGCGATCGTCTCCGACGGAGTCCTCCGCCTGGCGCTGCCGAAGGCGGCTGAGGCCAAGCCGCGGAAGATCGCCATCTCCAACTCCACGACGAACACTAGCACTCCGGAGTTGACCGCGACGACGTAGGCAGGAAAGCAACGGGAACGGAACGACGGGAGGCAGCTACGCCTCCCGTCTTCGCGTCTGCGAGATTCAACGAGGAGACGACCAAGTAGCCTCACCCTTCCTCCCGCTAGGTTGAACCCCATGCGCCGCTACTGAGCCATGCCTACGAGTCGATGTCCGCGAGCATCTTGAACTCGAGGCTGCCGACCGTCACCAGCAGGTCGTTGTCGCGCGTGCCGACGATAACGTCCACCGGCAGCCGCTTCGCGTGCCGCCCGAACAGCCCGTGCTTCACGGTGAAGCCCGAGATCGCCCCTTCCGCATTCACCTCGATCTGATCGACCGTCCCAATCTTGTCGTCGTCCGGCCCGATCACGTTCATGCCCTGCTCGACGTGCAGGGCTGGCGCGCTCGTCGCCTCGTCCGCCTCCGACATCGACTGCAGCGGCCGGGTCGTCTCATCCGTCACGACGCCGCGCTTCGTCACCGCCGCACGCGGCACCTCGCCGATCAGGACGCCGTTTTCGTCCACAACCGGGAAGCGATCGAAGTCGACGTCCGCCCCCGCCAGGATATCGCCCAGCGAGTCGACAGTCGTGTCGACGTTAAACGTCGGCACGTCGGTCTGCATTACCTCGCGGATCGGAGTCGCGTTGTCGGCCTGGCCAAGCGCTCGCCAGCGCACCACGCCGATCGGCCGGTCCGACTCGACGACGAGCAGCGAGCGGATCGTCTGCGACTCCATCCGCCGGCGTGCCGACATCACCGTGTCATCTGGCGAGATCGTGTCGACGTCGGGGATCAGCAGGTCGCGAACCGTTGAAACCGGGGAGTTCTCCATCCTCATCCGTCCTTTCAGCGTCGCCGGCCCAGCGGGCGCAACGCACTCAGGTGGAACGCCGCGTCGCCGCGGCTCGTGGCAAAGACGCAAGCGATGTGCCACGTCCCGGACATGCAGAACGCCCGGACGAATGTCCGGGCGCCGCTCGTCGACGGATATAGAATCGGAGTCAGCCCTGACCGCGCGGCGGGGCCAGCGGATCGACCGTCATCGCGGTCGGGTCGTTGACCTTCTCGCGGAAGTAGCCGCGCAGCTCCGCCTCCTTTGCCGCCTTGGCGTCCTCGCCGGCCAACCGCGCCGCGTCCAGCCGGGCTTTGATTCGGTCGCCGATGCCCGGCTTCGGCGCGTCGTGGTCAACCACCCGGGCGACACCGTCCGGCCCGGTCACCTCGAGCTCGATTCCAGCACGCGCCTCCAGCAGACGCGACACCGCGACGCCAACGCCCGCCCCGAGCGCCGTCCCCGCCAGGAACTTGATCACGTTGTTCACCGTGGTCTCCCTTCCCGATAGGCCACGCCGCCAGTCAGCGTGAGCGCGAGCGGAGCAGCGCCAGCAACAGCGCCAGCATCCCGCCGAGCGCGCCGCCCAACGCCGCCGCCGACGCGGGGGTCAGCACCGCATCGACCGGCCCGTCCGCGTGGCCGGCGAATAGGACGATCCGCGAGCCTTCGACTGTCGCCCGGTCGGCGCTCAGCAACACGACGCTGCTGTCCTTGACGCGCGCCTCCTCGGCCACGACCTGGACAGCGCTCGACTTGAGCAGCACGACGTTGTCAGCGCCGATCGTCAAGGCGCCTGACTTGTCGAGCTGCGCCGACTTCGTCTCCAGCGCCTTCGTCCCAGAGCGATCCATCGAGACGCGCTCGGCGGTAATGTGCTCCGACCCGGATCGGTCGAGGAGGACCGTCGTCGCCGTGATGTCGCCGACCTCCGACTTCGTCGCCTTCTTCGCCGGCGCCTGCTCGCGGCTGCCGGGCTGCTTCCAGGTTGTGTCCCGCACGCCGGCCTCGCCGTCCGGGCTCTCTCGCCGCTCGTCGCTCATCAGTCACCGCCGCCAGAAATACACGAACGTCCACCAGATCGGGGACGCCCGCATCTTACGGACCATCACGGGCGGGCGTCAACGCGCGACGCCCGCGCTAGGCGTCAGGCCGCGAACGGGTTGGGCTGCACCAGCGTGACCGGCGAGGCGTTGACATCCACGTTCACGTCCGCGTCGCCGTCGCCGTTCAGGAACAGGAAGTAGATCGCCGCGAACGCCAGCAGCACTAGAATGACGATGGCGATCGCCGCAAGACCGTTCACATTCGAGCCACCACTGCCATTATTAGGATAGTTGTGATCTGTGAAAACAGGTTTCTCCTGCCTTGTCAATGGAGGAAGCCGGACGCCCGCGCCGCCTCGTCCCACGCAAACTCAAAGGCAAGCGGACGTGCCATGCATCTGCCGGCGGGCCTCACGAAGCGCCTCCAGCGGCGACCGACGGCGAGGTGCAGGGCGTTGCGCGGTATGCTTGCCTTACTTAGACGTGGGCCGGCCGCTGTGGCTCGGCAAGGAGGATGATCGACAGATGGCTCGACCGCGAATGCGCGCAATCCCCCTCGGCGGTATCGGCGAGGTCGGCAAGAACATGATGGCCGTCGAATACCGCGGCGACCTGGTGCTGATCGACGCTGGCGCGAAGTTCCCCGAAGAGGAACAGCGCGGAATCGACCTGATCATTCCCGATCCAACCTACGTCCTCGACAACCTCAATCGCTTTCGCGCCATCCTTCTCACCCACGGCCACGAGGACCACATCGGCTCGCTCCCCTATCTGCTGCCGCAGCTTGAGGACATCGCTCCGGTGCCGCTCTACGGCTCGCGGCTGGCGCTCGCCTTCGCCCGCAACAAGCTCGAGGAGGCCAAGGCGGCCCACCTGGTCGACTTCATGCCGGTCGAGGCCGGCGTCGAGTACCGGGTCGGCCACCACATGGAGGTCGAGTTCATCCCGGTTACCCACTCGATCCCCGGCTCGATGGCGATCTCGATCACCACGCCGGTCGGCCGGCTGATCCACACCGGCGACTTCAAGTTCGACCCGACCCCGCCCCTCGGACCACACACCGACGAGAAGCGGCTGCGCGAGATGGGCGACGAGGGTGTCCTGGCCCTCTTCTCCGATACCGTCAGGGTCGAGCGCGAGGGCAGCACGCCGAGCGAGGCGATCGTCTCGGAGACGCTGGACCGAATCATTGGCGAGGCAAAGGGGCGCGTTATCCTGACGTCGTTCGCCTCCAACATCCTCCGCCTGGAGCAGGCGATCGAGAAAGCCGCCCACCACGGCCGCAAGGTGGCTGTCGTCGGTCGCAGCATGGTCCAGTCGGTGGACGTCGCCCGCGACCTCGGCTACATCAAGCCCCCGCCGGGGGTGATGCGGCCGGTCGAGGAGGTCACCAAGCTGCCGAAGAACCAGATCATGATCCTCACCACCGGCTCGCAGGGGGAAGCTTCGGCGGCGCTGGCGCGCATGGCCAGCGGCGACCACCCGCAGTTGCGGATCGCCGAGGGCGACACCGTCATCCTCTCGGCCACACCAGTGCCGGGCAACGAGGAGACGGTCTCCCAGACGATCGACAACCTCTTCCGGCGCGGCGCGACCGTCTGCTACTCGGCGATCGAGCCGGACATCCACGTCTCCGGTCACGCCGGCCGCGACGAGCTGCGCCACATGATCGAGCTGCTGCGCCCGAAGTTCTGCATCCCGATCCACGGCGAGTATCGTCACATGCACCTGTACAAGCAGATGGCGGTCGAGGCCGGCATCCCCGAGCGAAACATCATCATCCCCGAATCTGGCGTGCCGATCTCTTTCTCGCGCGGCGACGTCCGCAAGGACCCGGCGGTGGACGGCGGCTCGGTGCTGGTGGACGCTCTCGGCAACGACCGCTACCGCAACGTCGTCCTGCGCCGCCGCGAAGAGCTGCCGACCGTGCAGGTCATCATCGCCACCGTCGTGGTAGACCTGGCCAACGGCACGATCATCGCCGGTCCAGAGCTGACCGGCATCCGCTTCGACGATGAGGACAGCCGCACGCTGATCGAAGGGGCCGAGAACGAGCTGCGCAACTACCTGGAGCGCCAGTTGCGGCGCGGCGGGATGTCGTACGGCTACCTCGTCGGTAAGGTCAAGGACATCGTCGCCCGCTACGTCTACCAGAAGGCCAAGCTCCGGCCAATGATCCTGCCGGTCGTCACCGAGCTGTAACGCGATATCCGCGCGGCGCGGGCCGTCCTTGACGCCCGCGCCGTTCCCTGTTTCAATGCGGGCGACAATCGAGACGCTCCGGGGGAGCGACGGGGGCTTGGGGAGCCAGGCTGAGAGGGTGGCCAGTCCGCCACCGACCGTAGGACCTGACCTGGGTAATGCCAGCGTAGGAATGTCTGCACTCGCGATCCATCGCGGGTGAACGCTTCGGGCACGACGAACGCTGGGCGGAAGCACCGGCGTTTATTGTTGCCGGCCCGCCCCGGGATACCCCACCGCTCGCCCCCCGATACAGGCCCTCCGGTCAGAATCGGCGGATGGTGTGGCGACGACGGCAACAACCAACGAGGCGGTCGGGCTGCGCGCGGTTAGCAAGAGCTTTGGCGCAACCCAGGCGATCGAGCACGTGTCGCTGTCGGTCGCGCGCGACGAGATCGTCGCGCTCGTCGGACCCTCCGGCTGCGGCAAGAGCACCGTCCTCAGCATCGTCGCCGGCCTGCTCGACCCGGACGAGGGCGACGTCCGGCTGGACGGCCAGCTGGCGCCGGACCGGCTCGGCCGGGTTGCCCTGATGCCGCAGCGCGACGCGCTACTGCCGTGGCGCACCGTCGTCGACAACGCCGTCCTTGGTCCCCAGATCACCGGGACCGACCTGCGCCAGGCACGTGAGCGCGCCCGTTCGCTCCTGCCGCGCTTCGGGCTGGACGGCTTCGGCGACTACTACCCGGCCGCGCTCTCCGGCGGCATGCGCCAGCGCGCCGCCTTCCTGCGCACCGTCCTGACTGACCGAGAGACGATGCTGCTCGACGAGCCGTTCGGCGCGCTCGACGCTCTCACCCGCCGGTCGATGCAGGAGTGGCTGCTCGACCTCTGGGGGGACATCGGCGGCGCGATCATCCTCGTCACACACGATGTCGAGGAGGCGCTGCTTCTCTCCGACCGCGTCGCGGTGATGACGGCGAGGCCGGGTAGGATCAAGCTGGTCGAGCCGGTCGTCCTCCCGCGCCCGCGCGAGCCACGAATGGTCGATCTCCCCGAGGCGGTCGCCCAGAAGGCACGGCTGCTTACCGCCCTGCACGACGAGGTGGCCCTCGCGATGGGAGCGCGCCGATGACCGGCATCCAGCGCGAACGCTCCCTGCCCGTCGCCCGCGCAGATGTCGGCAAGCGCCGCCGCGTCCGGTGGCGGTCGATCGCCGGTTTACTCCTGCCAGCGCTGGTAATCGCGCTGCTGATCGCCGGATGGGAGATCGGCGTCCGCATCGACGGCACGCCGCGCTGGTTCCTGCCGAAGCCCAGCGACGTCGGCCGCGAGCTGGTCGAGTCGCGCGCATTGCTCTGGCGCCATACCTGGACGACGCTCCAGGAGATGCTGATCGGCCTGGCGCTGGCGTTCGTCCTCGGCATCGCGCTGGCCGTCGCGATCGTCGGATCGCAGGTCGTCGAGCGGGCGATCTACCCGCTGGTGATCGCCAGCCAGGCCGTGCCGATCATCGCGCTCGCGCCGATTCTGCTCGTCTGGTTCGGCTACGGGTTAACGCCGAAGGTCATCGTCGTCGTCCTGACCTGCTTCTTCCCGATCGTCGTTGCCACCGTCGGTGGGCTGCGCGCGGTCGATCCCGACGCCGTCGCGCTCCTGCGGAGCATGGGCGCCAGCCGTTGGCAACTGATGCGGATCGTCCGCATCCCGTCAGCGCTGCCTGCCCTGCTGGCAGGCACGCGGATCGCGGCGGCCTGGTCGGTGATCGGGGCGATCGTCGGCGAATGGGTCGGCGCGTCGTCCGGCCTCGGCTATCTGATGACCCGCTCGGCCTCGCAGTTCCAGACCCCGCGTCTATACGCGGCCGTCGTGATCGCCGCGGTGCTGGGCATCGGCCTGTTCACCCTGGTGTCACTCGTCGAGCGGTTCGCGCTGCCGTGGCAGAGCCGCGACCGCCGCTAACCGGTTGGGTGTTGCCCGCGCCGCCGCGCGGGGGAGTGAGGGAATCGATGAACCGTACCATCCGCTGGGTCACGATCGCGCTACTGCTGGCGCTCGTCGGGGCGCTCCTCGCCGCCTGCGGGGATGACAAGAAGGATACCCCCGCGGTCGGCCAGGCGTCGCCGGAGGCAACCACCGCCGCGCCGGCTAGTCCGACCACTTCGACGTCCGCCAGCCCGGCGGCCCCGGGCGAGACCGCCGAGGTGAGCATCGCGCTCGACTGGTACCCGTGGTCGAATCACACCGGCCTCTACATGGCCCAGGCGACCGGCGCGTTCGCCGACCAGGGGATCGACCCGAACATCTACGTGCCGTCCGACCCGACGACCGCGCTCCAACTCGTCGCCGCCGGCCAGGACGACTTCACCATCTCCTACCAGACGGACGTCCTCATCGCCCGCCAGCAGGGGCTGGATGTCGTCTCGATCGCCGCGCTGGTCCAGCATCCGCTCAACACGATCATGACGCTGCAGTCGTCCGGCATCACCGAGCCGTCGCAGCTCAAGGGCAAGACGATCGGGATGACCGGCGTGCCGAGCGACGACGCGCTGTTGGCGACCGTCCTTCAATCAGCGGGCCTGACGATGGACGACGTCGAGACGGTGACCGTCGGATTCGACCTGATGCCGGCCCTGCTCGGCAAGCGCGTGGACGCCATCATCGGCGCCTACTACGTCCACGAGGCGATCCTTGCCCAGCAGCAGGGCGAGCCGGTGAACGCGATCAACGTCGAGGATTACGGCGTGCCCGACTATTACGAGCTGGTGCTCGTGACCAGCGGCGCGCTCATCCGCGACCACGCCGATGTCGTCCAACGCGTCGTCAACGCCGTCGTCGCTGGCTACGCGGCAGCCGCTGCCAACCCGGACCAGGCAATCGACGAGCTGGTCAAGGCCTACCCGGAGACGGATGCGGACGTCGAGCGCGAAGGGATCCACCTCATCATTCCGATGTGGACCGACGACGGGGCCGTCCCGTTCGGCGCCCAGACAGCGGAACGCTGGACCGCCTTCGCCGACTGGATGCGCCAGCACGACATCCTGACCACCGACGTCGATGCCAGTGAGGCGTTCACCAACCAGTTCGTCGAGCAGGCTCACGCCGGGCACTAGTGGGCAGCAGTGGATGACAACAGCGCCATGGGGATGATCGCGAACGCGTCGAGCGGTCCCCATGCAGCCATGGGACTAGACAGACGCATGACCCACGACTACGATGTGGCAAATGAACCTATGATGCCGCCAGGCAGCTGATCCTTGCCATCCGGACGATTCGTTCCTCGCAAGGAGAACATCATGGCGAACCTGCTCGATGTATGCGGGCAGACCTGTCCCGGTCCGACGACCGATACGCTCGACGCGCTCAAGCGCCTGCCGGAAGGCGCGACACTCGAGGTGTTGAGCGACTACCTCCCGGCACGGTACACGATCCCGTCGCTGATGCACGACCTGGGCTATCCAACGGAGGTCCGCGACAACGACGACGGCACCTTCACGGTCGTCGTCCAGAAGGTCGCGCCTGTCATAGCCTCGTGAACAGGAGGGAACGACCAATGGCAGCCAAACTCCTCTGCGTCGGCCTGCACGCCACCGACGACCAGACGCTCGCAGTCCTGCCCTTCGTCACCGCGCTCGGGGCCAAATCCGCCGACATCGACGTCGAGATCGCGCTGATCGGCGAGGCCGTCTACCTGATGAAGGACGAGGTCGCGAAGAATGTCCACGGAGTCGGCTTCGCGCCGCTCAGCGCGCTGCTGGAGAAGACGGTAGCCGCTGAGATCCCGATCTGGGTTTGAGGTGGCTGCTCGGTCGCCCGTGGGGTGACCCCAGCCGACTTCGAGCACAAGGGCGGCAAGTTCATGGATCCGGTCCGCTTGGCCCAACTCTCCACCGATCGCAACCCGCTGACGTTCTGATCTCTCGAACGGCGAGGTCGGCCGCTCAGCGGTCGATCTCGCGCGCCACGCCGTCCAGCAGGTCGATCGCCTCGGCCAGTTCGTCAGAAGTGACGATGGCAAAGTCGCCAGCGATCGTCATCTTCAGCGCCGCCAGGGCGACTCCGCTTCGAAGCGCGCCGGACAGATCAGCCGGCGCGTCGAGCCAGCGGTGGAGGAAGCCGGCCGCGAAGGCATCTCCGGCCCCGACCGCGTCGATCGGCTGGACGGGCGCTGCCGGCTGCTCGACCAACTCGTCCGGCTCGTCACGCGACACCGCGACCGCGCCGTCGGCTCCAGCCGTCACGACGACCACTCGCGCTGACGAGCGTCCGAGCAGCGCTCGGGCGACCCCGGCCGGCTCCCCGCCCAGGCCCCAGATCGCTCGGGCGTCGTCAACGCCGCAGAGCAACAGGGTGACTCGCTCCAGCAGCGGAGCAAGCCCCTCGCTCGCCTCGTTGCCGCTCCAGAGCCGGGCGCGGTAGTTGACGTCCAGCGCCACCGGTATCCCGGCCTCAGCCGCTTCGGCCGCCAGCCGGCCACAGGCTTCGGCAGCGCCCGCCGACAGTGCCGGGGTGATGCCAGTCAGGTGGAGCGTCCGCGCGGAACGAACGAGGCCGGGGTCGATCGTGTCCGAGTCCAGCGCGGCGATGGCCGAGTTCGCCCGATCGTAGAGTACGCGGGTTGGCCGCGGCTGGCTGCCCATGTCCATGAAGTAGACACCCGCTCGGGCGTTCGCGACCCAGATCACCGGCGACACGTCGACGCCGTGCATCGCGATCTCGCGGGCGATCCTTCGTCCGAGCGGGTTATCCGGAAGCGCCGACAGCCAGGCAACTCGCCGGCCCAACCGCGCCAGGGCTACGGCGACATTCGACTCGGCCCCGCCAACGGTGAGATCCAGCGCGCCGGCCGACTCCAGCCGGACGCCGGCCGGTGTCGTCAGCCGGATCATCGACTCGCCGAACGTCAGCAGGTCCCAGGCCGGTCCGTCCGACGTGGGCTGCGGCGTGCTCAGGCGGTGACCGCCTCTCGCTCCTCCGGAGCGGCCAGCTCGTCCTCGCCGTCCGCCACACCCGCTGCAATCGTCGAGGTCAGGTCGGTCGACCATTGGTGGCTCTTCTTCACCACCCGCATGCAGACCGACGTCTCGATCCGGGTGATGCCCGGCACGTGGGCCAACCGGTCGGTGACGAATGTGAACATCTCGTCCTGGTTGTGGAACGACGCCGTCAGCACCAGGTCGCTCGCGCCGGTCGTGATCGCCAACCACATCACCTCAGGCATCGCCGCGATCGTGTCCGACGCCTCGACGAAGCGCCGTGGCTCGACCGTGACCGAGATGACCGACGTCAGCGCGTACCCCAGATGCTCCGGGTCGACAGACGCGGCGATCTTCAGGACGCCGCTGTCGGTCAGACGGCGGACGCGATAGCGCACCGTCGCCTCGGGGACGCCGAGCCGCCGCGCGACTTCGCGGTTCGAGCGCCGGCCGTCCTCGCGCAAAAGCGCGATGATCTGCCGGTCGAGCTCATCCGGCTGGACGATCGGCCGCGATTTCGCCCCATCCTCGGGCGAGCCGCCCGTGCGCCGCTTGGCCGCGCGGCGCCGCTCCGTCGAGCCCTGCTTCTCGCGCCCCTGCGCGCGACCTGTCCGTGCCTCACTCATACCTGCGCTACTCGCGTTTCTGCCTCGTCATCAATGGCGGCGCGCAACACCCGCACGCACCGTCACGCACGACCGGAGCGAAGTCCGGCCGCGCCGTCCTGCATGCGCAAGTCTACCCTGCGAATCAACAATCGGCAGGAGTAGCGGCCCGAATGGCTCCTGATTCGCCGTAGCTCTTGGGGTTGTTCTTCTCTCCGGCAGTAAACGGGTTATCCCAGGCGGCGTCCCCGCGGGCGAAGCGATCTGGGTCGAACGGCGTCAAATCCAACTCCCCCGGCTCGCTCGCTACCATCTGAGCCACCGCCTTGCCGGCCGCCGCGGCCATCGAGAAGCCGCCGCCGTTGTATCCGGCGCTCACGTACAGACCGTTCGTCGCCCCGTAACGCCCGATCAGCGGCAGCCCGTCGGCGGTAAACCCCATGATTCCGGCCCAGGCCCGCACGACCCCGACGTGACTGACGGCCGGGAAGATGCCGCTCAGGCAGGCGGCGATACCCGACACGACTGGCGC
This sequence comes from Thermomicrobiales bacterium, assembly GCA_035325665.1. Classification (GTDB taxonomy): domain Bacteria; phylum Chloroflexota; class Chloroflexia; order Thermomicrobiales; family CFX8; genus JAMLIA01. The sequence goes on from DAOKZM010000036.1 coordinate 13,181, forward strand.
GCTGACAC
>DAOKZM010000037.1:0-422 GCA_035325665.1 Thermomicrobiales bacterium
ATGTCGTCGATCGGATAGAGCTCCGGCGACGGGATACCGGTCGCCAGACGGATCACGTCCGGTCGGGCCGAAACGGTCATCGCGTCGCGCAGCAGCGGGTCGTCCATCACGTCGGTCGTCGCGGTGAAGAGCTGTGCCCAGGGGATCGGCGTGGCGCGCGAGCGACCGGCTTCGACGGAGTAGCCGGACGGGCGGTCGCCGTTTGCGTCGACGCGCGGCCAGCCGGAGTTGGCCGGGGCCGCCTGTGCCTCGGGCGCGCCGTGGATGACGATCGTACCGCGCCCAACCTGGCCGGACACGAGGCCGTCGGCAGCGAGCTCGCGGTAGGCGTTGACGACGGTCGTTCGGTTGACGCCGAGGAGCTTGGCCAGCCGGCGCTCCGGCGGTAACCGCCCGCCGAGGGGCGGGTCGCCGTCCAAAAT
>DAOKZM010000037.1:432-5073 GCA_035325665.1 Thermomicrobiales bacterium
GGGCGGGGGGTCGGGGCGCGGGGCGGCGGGGGGCGGGGGGGTTCGGGGGGCGGGCGGGGCGGGCGCCCGCGGTGACGGGCGGCCGCCCCCCCCCGCCGGTGGGCGGGTCGCCGTCCAAAATGGACTGCCGGATCTGCTGGGCGATTTGAAGATAGATCGGGACCGCACCGTCGCGGTCGAGAGTCACGTGCATCGCGGCGCTCCCTGATGCTCTCCCCGACGAATGGCCTACTCCAATACCAGCCATTGTGGCACGAGGGACACCGCCGTCGCCAGCCTGTCCCGATGCCCAGCTGGATGGGCATGCCCACTTGTGCGTGGCGCACAGAGGGGATGTATATTCGTCGGGACGCGAGGCGCGGGACGTGTGATGCGGGACGCGGGGTTCCAGGCATGGCGGATATCACGATCGACGACATCCTCCATTGGCAGCGCGGGCTGATCTACCGCGCGCCGGCCGGCAAGCCCGCGGATTCCGGCATCGACGCTAACGTCTCCTGGGCGGTCACGATCCGGGCGGCGGCGCCGATCCTGCCGCCGCTCAGGGGCGGCGAGATCGTCGTCGCGCCACCGCGGCTGCTGGAGCAGGTGCGCGAGTCTGAGATGGTCGATGAGGCGACGCTGCTCCGGGCGCTGGCCGGCCAGCCGATCGCGGCGCTTATGGTCGACCCCGGCTTCAGCGAGACGCCGGTCGCGGCGCCGCTGCTCGTCAGCAGCGGGACGTTTCCGCACAACGCCGAGGCGACGCTGAACCGGCTGATCATCGAGCGGCGCGCCGAGCTCTACCGGATTGGCTCCGACCTCTCGCGGGCACTCTCGACTGCGACCGTCTCCGGGGCCGGGCTGGACCAGCTGCTGGACACGGTGCGTGACGTCATCGGCCGGCCGCTGGTCTTGGTCGAGCCACACGGCGCCGTCGTCGCCCGCTCGGACGACGCGCCGGACGACTGTCCGGTCGAGCCGGAGGCGGTCGCCGCCGGGTTGCGGGCGGGGGGCCAGCCGCGGCTCCACGACGTGACCGGGCGCGCCTGGCTGCTCCAGCCGATCCGACCAGGGCAGGAGCAGGCTGGCCGGCGCGAAATGGCGCTGCTGGTCGGCCTTGCCCCCGACGCCTCGACTGAGCCAGAGCGGCTGGCAGCTACCCAGAGCGCCGCGACGCTCGAGTTGGTGCTCGCCCAGGCGCTGCGGGCCGGCGGGGCCGGCCGTGAGTGGAGTGGCCGCGAGCCGCTGGTCGCCGAGCTGCTGACCGGCCGCCTCACCAGCCGGGTCGCCGCCGAGAGCCGCGCCCGGCTGATCGGGCTGGACCCGGCCGAGCCGGCCTGGGTGGCGCTGTTCACGTCGCCGGTCGACGGCCTCCCGCACCGCGCCCGCTCGGCCCTGTCCGACCAGCGCGGCAGGGCCACCGCGGCGCTGGGCGAGCATGAGTTCGCCGCGCTGACCACCGGCGAGGACCGGCTCGACGTCACCATTGGCGACCTGAGCGCCGCCGTCCGTCGCCTGAGGCGCAGCGACCCGGAGGCGCGCGTCATCGTCAGCGAGCCGGTGGCGTCGGTCGCGCTGGCCGAGGTGGCGCTGGCCCAGACCCGCGTGCTGGCGCGGCTGGCCGCGGCGGGCCGGTTGGACGGCGAGGTGATCCGCGCCGACGAGCTGGGGAGGCTGGGACTCTTCGGCTTGCTGTTGCCGGTCGCGGCCGGGTTCGAGGCGGGTCTGTCGGACCTCCGCGCCCGGCTGGAGGGTTTCGCCACGTCGGTCCTGGGGGCACTAGAGGAGCAGGACCGCCGTCGCCACAGCCAGCTCGTGGCGACGTTGGACGCCTGGCTGCGCCATGGCGGTGCACTGGCGCCGACGGCCGACGCGCTTGGCATCCACCGCAACACCCTCGCCTATCGGCTCCACCGCGTCAGCGAGGTGACCGGCTACGAACTGGACGACCCGCAGACGCGTTTCACCCTCCAGCTCGCGCTCGACCTGCGCACGCTCCTCGCCGCCGCCGGCTGACCGCGCCAAGACGCGTGGTACGATGCGCCTTCGCGGCCGGCGGGATTGCCCCGGCCGGCCCGATCAGCGACGCGGGAGGGTTACAGTGAAGGACGAGACGAGAGCGTTCCTGGAGCGGCTGCTGGCGACGGCCAGCCCGTCAGGGTTCGAGGACGAGGCGGCGCGCGCCTGGCGCGAGGAGGCGGCCGGCTTCGCCGACGAGGTCGTCGTCGACGTGATGGGCAACTCCTACGCGCGGCTCAAGGGGGACGGCCCGACGGTGATGATCGAGGGCCACATCGACGAGATCGGCGTCATGATCTCCCACATCGACGACGACGGCTTCCTCTGGTTCCAGCCGATCGGCGGTTGGGACGACCAGGTGCTGGTCGGCCAGCGCATCCGCGTCCTCGGGTCGGGCGGGACGGTCGTCGGGGTGATCGGCAAGAAGCCGCGCCACCAGATGACTGAGGAGGACATGAACAAGGTCTCGAAGATCCGCACCCTTTGGATCGACATCGGCGCCAAGGACGGCGACGACGCGCGGTCGAAGGTGACGGTCGGCGATCCCGGCGTGATCGAGCAGCCGCTCGTGGCGCTCGGCGACGACCTGATCGCCTGCCGAGGGCTGGACAACCGCGTCGGCGCGTTCGTCGCGCTGGAGGCGCTGCGCAAGCTCAGCAAGGGCGAGCGACCGGCTGCCGACGTCTGGGCGGTCGCGGCGGCGCAGGAGGAGATCACCTTCGGCGGCGCGCACACCAGCGCCTTCCATCTCGACCCAGCCGTCGCGATCGTCATCGACGTGACCCACGCGACCGACCACCCGGACGCCGACGTGCGCGGCAACGGGATGTGCAAGCTCGGCGGCGGGCCGGCGCTGGCGCGCGGCTCCGCGGTCCACCCCAGGGTGCATCGCCTGCTGGTCGAGGCTGGCCGGGCCGAGGAGATCCCGCACACGATCGAGGCGACTCCGCGACGCACCGGCACCGACGCCGACGCGATCGCCTACGAGCGCGCCGGCATCCCCTGCGGCATCGTCTCGATCCCGAACCGCTACATGCACTCGCCGAGCGAGATCGTCAGCCTGTCCGACCTGGACAACTGCGCCGCCATTATCGCCGCCTTCACCCGCCGCTTCGGCGACGGCGTCGACTTGCGGCGCGGGTGAGGGATGCGGGACGTGGGACGTGGGACGGAGTAAATAGGTCTACTGACGGTTGAGGGGACTAGCGGGACGACGCGTTCCTGACAGGAACGCGTCGGGGATGGCGCGATGACGATCGCGTCCCACGTCCCACGCTCTACCAGCCCGGCGTCGGCTCCAGGGCGGCGCGACGGTGGCCGTTGGGCGCCAGCTCGGCCGGCTCTTGGCCGTCGTTGAGATAGTAGGTCATTGACTGCATCGCCCCGGTCGGGTCGATCTCGCGGACCCAGACTCCGTCCGGCACGCGCAGGATGACCGGCGCGTAGTTGAGGATGGCGCGCACCCCGCCCGCGATCAGCGCGTCGGCGGCCTCCTGGCCGGCCGCGGCCGGGACGGCGATGATCCCCATCCGGATATCACGCTCGCGCACTACGCGGGTAATCTCGTCGGCGTCCTGGATCGGCACGCCGTCCGTCGAGGTCTGGCCGACCTTGGCCGGGTTGCGGTCGAAGATCGCCACGATCTCGAACGTCGTCGCGCCGAACCCGCGGTAGGCTGCCAGCGCCTGCCCCAGGTGGCCGAAGCCGACCAGCGCCACCTCCCACCGGCGGTCGAGGTTGAGGATGTGCTCGATCTCGGCGACGAGGGTGGCCACCTCATAGCCCTTGCCCTGCTTGCCGAACTTGCCGAAGTAGGAGAGGTCGCGGCGGATCTGTGCCGCGGTGACGCCGATCTGGTGGGCCAGGTCGTCGGACGAGACCGTGTCGACCCCCTCACCGGCGATCAGCCTGAGCGTGCGAACGTAGATCGGCAGCCGCCGGATGACGATATCGGGTATCGCGTGGTCGGTGCGTTGACCGCGCCCTGCCTGTGCCATGACTAACCCTGTCGCGCGTCGCACGGCCGGCCAGGCCGTCGCCGTGCTTCCTGTCCCCTCACCCCGAGGAATGCCCACCGCTCGCGGCACGGTCACGTCGCCGCGTGCGCGCTGCCGTCGTCCTGCGCGCGCCTGCGGCAAAGCCCTTGCCGAGCGGAGAGTACCGAATGCTACATCGTGGGCAAACCATCGTTCAACTCAGGCGGCCCGCCGCCAGGTCCTCGCGCAGCGTCGCCACCTCGGCGTCGACCCGCGCCGCCAGCGCGACGTACTCGCCGGTCATCGTCGTGTCGAACATCGGCGGGTCGTCGGTATTGACCGTCACCGCCCCCCCGGCATCGTGGAGCGCCCGGATCGGATGCGCGGCGTAGCTCTCGACGACTCCGAGCCGGATGTTGCTGGTGGGCGAAACCTCCAGCACCACCCCGTGCGCCACCAGGTGGCGGATCAGCGCCGGGTCGTGGACGCTGTTGACCCCGTGGCCGATCCGCTCGGCGCCCGCCTCCAGCGCGTCCCAGACGCTCTCCGGGCCGACCGTTTCCCCGGCGTGCAGGCTGACCCGCGCGCCGTTGCGGCGGCGCGAGCTGAGACCGGTGGCGTTGCGCGGCCCCCGGTCGTGGCCGCCCGCGCGGCCCCCCCCCCG
>DAOKZM010000037.1:5083-12840 GCA_035325665.1 Thermomicrobiales bacterium
GCTGTCGCGTGCGCCGCCGCCGGGTAGCCGACCTCGGTTCCGCCCAGCCCGATGCCGACCAGCCCGTCGCCGAGATTCGCGACGCACCACTCGGCGATCGCCATCACCTCCTCCGGGCCGCGGACACGCACCGCATCGACGATGAACTGCATCCGGACGCCGAAGTCGTCCCATGCCTGCCGCGCCCCGGCCCGGCAACCGGCTAGCACCAGGTCTGGCATCGCCTTCGTGCGCGGCTTCAGCGGCGAGGTTGGCGAGATCGTCACCTCAAGGTAGGGGATGTTCTCGGCGCGGGCTGTCTCGCCCAGCTCCCAGGTCACCCGCTCGTAGTCCTCGGCGGTCTGCAGGCTGTCGCAGACGCCCATGAACACCTCGATGAAGTGCGGGAAGTCCCGAAAGCGGTACCACTCGCGCGCCCCGGCCGCGTCGGCGAACGGGTATTCGATTCCGTGACGCCGCCCCAGCTCGAGCAGTGTCTCGGGCCGGACCGACCCCTCCAGGTGGACGTGCAGCTCCGGCTTCGGCATCCGCGCCAGGAAGGCGCGCTCGGCGGCGCTCAGGGGTGATGGCGCGTCGGGCATCGGTGGTCCTTCCGTTAGATGAGGGTGATCCCGAGGACGATCGTCGTCACGAGCGGCGCAAGGCCGATCCACAGCCAGGCCGCCCCGACACCGATCGTGCTCGGCGGGTTCTGCTCCGCGGCGGCGAGGTCGAGCTGGAAGCCGATCGCCAGCGGATCGCGTGGCACGTCCCAGCGCCGCAGCCGCGGCTCGAACGGGCCTTCGATCGCGGCGAGCGCGCCGAGGATCAGGACCTCGGCCAGCGAGAGCGCGAAGGCGATGACGACCCATCCCCACCGGCCCGAGAGCAGCCCGGCTGACTCGATCGCGACGCTGATTCCGACGGTCAGCGCCGAGAGCAGCAGCCCGAGCAGAATGGACCGGCTTGTGGTCAACCGCCGCATGCGCGTTCGCTCCGTGCCCGGTTCTCGACGCTGGTACGCTGATGACAGGATAATCCATTAAGGCTGCCGGAGGTGGACTGGGGCAGGAGAGGAGCGGAGGGCATGGCAAGTTGGGTCGAGACCGCGGGGTTTATCGCCAACAGCCCGGTGCGGGTCGGGGTGATGATCGCGCTGGCCCAGACCGGGCAGGCGCTGGACGAGATCACGCTGGCCCAGACGGCCGGCCTGCTTCACCAGCGCATCACTGGGGAACCAATCGAGACGGCGATCGTCATCTCGCAGATCAGCGAGCTCTCTCGCCAGGGCGCCATCGCTCGCGACGACAGCGGCTTCCGCTGGCAGCTCACCCCGCTCGGCGCCCTCGTCAGCCGCCAGTGGGCCGTCGCCGGCATCGAGCCGGAGGGGGACGCCCCGCTCTCCCACGACGAGGTCCGTGCCTGGCGCGATGCGCTCGTCGAGCAGCTGGAGGCCGACGCCACCCTCGCCGACGAAGCCGGGATCTCGGCCGAGGAACTGCTGGCCGGCCAGACGTCGATGCTCGCCGAGCTGCGCGTCCTCAACCGCGTCATCGGCGACGAGCGCCTGCCGGAGTGGATCGCGGCGCTGGCACGCTAGGGCAAGGAGGCCGCGGCAATGGCGATCTACGACGACCTGGGAATCCGCCGGGTGCTCAACGCCGACGCGCGGCTGACTCGCCTCGGTGGCTCGCTGATGCCGGCCGAGGTCCGCCGGGCGATGGACGCCGCCGCGGCGAGCTACGTCGATATCGTCGAGCTCCACGACGCCGTCGGCCGGCGGCTGGCCGAGCTGACCAACAACGAGGCCGCCTGCGTCACGACCGGCGCGGCGGCCGGCCTGACTCTCGCCGCTCTCGCCTGCATGACCGGCGACGACCCGGCCGCCATCGCCCGCACGCCCGACCGCAGCGGCCTGCCCTCGAAGGTCGTCTACCAGCGCCCGCACCGCATCGCCTACCTGCCCTCGGTCGCCCTGGCCGGCGCGACGCTGGTCGAGATCGGCGTCGAGCCGGAAGTCCACCCCGCCGAGCTGGAGCTGGCCATCGACGACGACACTGCCGCTGTCCTCTTCGTCGCTGGGGAGCACCTCGCCGAAGGCGCGCTGCCGCTGGAGGAGATCGCCGCCATCGCCCACGCCCGCGGCGTGCCGGTGATCGTCGATGCCGCCGCCCAGCTCCCGCCGCCCGAGAACCTCTGGCGCTACACCCGCGACGGGGGCGCTGACCTGGCCATCTTCAGCGGCGGCAAAGATCTGCGCGGGCCACAGGCCAGCGGCCTCGTCGTCGGGCGTCCCGACCTCGTCGCGGCCATCCGCCAGCACGGCTCGCCCAACCCACGGCTGGGCCGCTCGATGAAGGTCGGCAAGGAGGAGATGGCCGGCCTGCTCGCCGCCGTCGAGCGCTACCTCGCCGAGGACCACGACGCGCGCATCCGCGGCTTCGAGGCAGACGTCGCCGGCTGGGTCGCGGCGTTCTCCGCCGTCCCCGGCGTCGAGGCGGCGCGGGAGTTCCCCAACGAGGCCGGCCAGCCGATGCCGCGCTGCCGGGTGACCTTCTCCGGTCCCGACGCCACCGCCCGCCGCGACGCCGTCGTCCGCGCACTCTGGGAGGGCAACCCGCGCATCGCCGTCAAGGCGTGCGGCGACGACGCCATCTCGCTAACCCCGGACACCCTCGAGCCCGGCGAGGCGGCGGTCGTCGCCGATCGTCTGCTACTTGCGCTGCGCGCAAGTCTGCCATCCTGAGATTCTCAGGCAAATCACAGTCAGACCGAAACTGACCACCTGTTTTCCAATGCGGCTGCACGTTCGCATATACGTTCGCGGTTGACGCGTGGGCGTTCGGCAGTGTATTGTCATGCCAGCGTGAATGACCCCATTCGCATCTTGGCAATCTTTGCCACATAGTCACAACCGGGGTCCATTCGGCCGGTCGAGCCGGCAGCCAGCCGGTAGCCGTCGAGGGCGTCGGGGCGCGGAATTCGGGAGTCCGCAGACCGGCGCATCGCGATTGGGTGGACGTGGGTCGCCGGCCGGATGGTGCCACGCTGGCATTGCCCGGGCGGCGATGGGAGAGTGACGAGAGCGATGCAGGCTCGAACGAGACCGATCGGGGCGCTGGGCGTCGTGGCGCTGCTGCTGGTGGCGCTGCTGCTGGCCGCCTGCGGCGAGGCGGACGTCAGCAGCACCAGCCCGAGCGGCGCCGCTGGAACCGAAACGCCCGGCCAGCTGGCCGCGACCACGCCGACCAGGGTGTCCACGCCGCAGCCGACGCCGACCCTCGCGCCGACGCAGACCGTCGTCCGCCCGGCAACCAGCCCGACCGCGATCCCAGCGCCCAAGCCGGCCATCGGCGACACGGTCCGGACCGAGGGCTGGGATTTGACCGTCACCGGTTACGACCTCTACAAGCGGGTCGGCGATTCCACCGCCAACGGCATGTTTCTCTACCTCCAGCTGACCGTGAAGAACACGATGAGCCAGGCCAGGGCGTTTCCTTACGACGGGCTGGTCGTGATCGACATCGAAGGCAACTCGTACTTCCTCGCCACCGACGCCACCCGCGAGTCGCTGACCTACGACAAGGGCGTCGACATGGCCGCGCCGGTCGAGCCGGGCCAGGAGCTGCAGTCCGCGGCAATCTTCGACACTCCCGAGAGCGCGACCGGCTTCATCCTGACGACACCGTCGCGCGTCTTCGAGATCCTGCTGCAGTACCAGCAGCCCTCGAAGTAGCCCCGATACCCCCGCGACGCCCCGGCCCTTCTGGTGGGCCGGGGCGTCCACGCGTTCCCGAAGTCGAGCGAGACGCGCGGCGCGCCGCCATTCGCGTAGGGGCGGGCGCAGAACGAGCGGTTGGCCGGTAACGGCCCGGGCGCCTCTGGGCGGCGCGCCCGCCCGGCGTCGGCAGATTCGTGCGGCGGAACGCGGCGAATCCGCGGTGGCCGAAATGCTGACGAGGGAGAGCCGCCTGCGGGCGGCGGACAGGCCGGATCCTGTCAGTACAAGATAATTGGCGGCGGCTCGCTCGGCCGAAGTCCCTATGGCGCTGGGCCTACCCCGACTCGTCGTCCAGCTCGCGAATGCGCTCCAGCGCCGCGCGGTCGGCGGACGGCAGGTCGAGCGCCAGAAGCCGGCGGAGCGCCCGCGCCAGCCCGGCGCGGATCGCCGCCGGACGCTCGTCGAATCGCCCGGCCTCGGCGTTGGCGAATGCGTCGGCCAGCGCGACTAGCAGCGTCCAGGCGTAGCCCGGCCGGAGGTCGTCCATCACCATCGCCAGCAGCGCCTGGCCGGCCGCGCCGCCGTCGGGTCGCTCACGAAACAGCACCGCCAGCCCCAGGATCACCTCGGCCCCCACTCCAGCCGGAACGCGATCGACCAATAGCGCCAGCAGGTCGCCCTGCGCCTGCTCCACCAGCTCCCAGCTCGCGGTCGTATGCGTCAGGAACGCCTGCTGGTACGAGGCCTGAGAGGCGTCGTCGCGCGGCTCCCAGGCGTCCACCGGCCCGTTCGTCAGTAGCTCGTCGCCCCCATCCTCCGGCCGTCGCACGCCTGCCCCGCTCCTGACCTGTCCCGCTGGACTGTACAAACGTTCAGCATGCGGATGACCAGTCATCCCTCACGAGGTGACCGTTCCACCGATGCGGCAGTTCCGGGTCGAGGATAGCCTATGAACATAGCACAACGATGTGCCGTTGCGACGACGCAGCAGCTGGCGACGATGATGTCGCCGAACCACGAAACGGATGGCGCCCGGATGACGATGGAAGACCCAACGACGCGACGCATCTACCAGCCACGGGACCGGGAGACCGGCATCGTCGTCCGCGACGCGCGGAACATCCCCGCGCTCCTGATCGACCCCGATGACGACTGCCGCGAGGCCCTCGGTATGCTGATCTCCGACGTCCCCGGCGTCGGGTCGGTCTGGACGGCCGCCGCCCTCGACGAGGCGCTGCGGATCGTCCGCGACGAGCGCCCGGCGATCGTCTTCCTGGATAGCCCACGCTCCGGCGGAGCGACCGAGATCGTCCAGACGCTCCGCGCCGCCGCGCCGGACGCCGCGATCGTCCTGCTCTGCCTTTACCCCGAGCGGATGCCCCCGGCGCTCGCCAGCGCGGTCGACCGCTGCGTCCACAAGGACGTCAGCTACGCCGAGCTCGAAGCCCTCACCCTCCGCCTCCTGGCCGAAGCCCGCACGGAGAGCGACGCGGCATGAGCGCAGCCCGAACTCACAGATCACCGGGTAAATGCCACTACCTCCAAGTCAGGGAAGTGCCAGCACCTCCAAGTCAGTATGATGCGTGAAAACGTCATGACAAGGAGCGAACGGTGACCAAAAAGCGGCGGCAACGGCGGCACAGCGCCGCGCCATGGTCGGTGCCGTGCGGGCTGGGACATCGCTGCGGCAGGTCGCCCGCGACTACGGCGTCAGCCTGCTGACGGTCCAGCGGTGGGTGGCCCGCGCGGGGAGCCAGCGGCTGGACCGGGTCAACTGGGACGATCGCTCGTCGGCGCCAGCCACCGTCCAGCGGACCGCGCCCGAGATCGAGCAGCGTGTCATCGCGGTGCGTCACCGCCTGCGCGAGGAGAGTCCGTTGGGGGAGTACGGCGCGGTGGCCATTCATCGCACGCTGGCCGCTGACGGCGTGGGGCCGCTCCCGGCGGTGCGCACCATCCATCGCATCCTGGAGCGCCACGACCTGCTCGACCGACCGCGTCGCCCACGCCGCACGCCACCACCAGTTGGCTGGTATCTGCCGCGCGTGGCGGCTGGCGACGCCGAACTGGATCTGGTCGATCTGGTTGAAGGACTGGTCATCAAGGCCGGCCCCGAGCTGGAGGTGCTGACGGCCATCTCGCTGCATGGTGGCCTGGCGGCCGCCTGGCCGCTGGTCGGGATCCACGCGAGCGATGTCGTGACGGCCTTGACGGCCCACTGGCAGGCGGTTGGTCGGCCGGCCTATGTCCAGTTCGACAATGACACCCGCTTCAGCGGTCCGCACCAGCATCCGGATGTCGTCGGTCGCGTCATGCGCTTGTGTCTGAGTCTGGAGATCGTGCCGGTCTTTGTGCCACCGCGTGAGTATGGCTTCCAGGCCGCCATCGAGAGTCTGAATGGTCGCTGGCAGGCCAAGGTCTGGAGCCGCTTCGAGCACCGCACACTGGCTGACCTCCACACGCGCTCCACCGCCTACATCAGCGCCAGTCGGCAGCGGCACGCCCGACGGATCGAGGCCGCGCCAGCGCGTCGGCCGATCCCCGCCAGCTGGCAGTTGGATCTGCAGGCCGCACCCGTCGGGCGACTGGTCTTCTTGCGGCGCATCGATCCAGCCGGTGGCATCTCCGTCCTGGGCCGGACCTATCCGATCGCCGGCTCCCAGCCACATCGGTTGGTGCGGGTCGAGGTCGATCTCGATGCGGGCCGGTTGCAGGTCTACCAGTTGCGGAGACGGACTCCATTCGATCAGCCGCTCTTACATGAGCAGCCGTATCAGTTGCCGCAGCGACGCTTTCGTGACTGACTTGGAGGTGCTGGCACCGGTCAACCAACGATCACTTCCTTGACTTGGAGGTGGTGGCACTTACCCCCTAATCCCTAATCCCTCCTGCCGCACCCGCCCCACCTCACTCATCCGCGCCACGATCGCCGGCCACTCGGTCACCAGCCTGTTGTACGCCAGCGCCTCCTGCGCCCAGCCCTTGCGCTCGCTCGTCACGTAGAGCCGGTAGGCCAGATCACGGGCGACCTCGCCGCGGCCGCCGACCTGGCGGGCGATCGCCGCCGCGCCCTCCTCGCCGTCGCGCTCCAGCGCCAGGATCAGCCGCTGGGTCACCTCCCAGACCGGCAGGCGGCGGTCGTGCTGCGGGTCCCAGTCGTCGCTCAGCTCGTCGCGGCGCATCAGGCGCACCTTGCCGGCGCGGGACACGACGATGCCCGCCTCGGCCAGCCCGCCGACCGCCGTGTTCTTGGCCGTCGAGAGCGTCTCGGCGACGCCATACGGCCCCTCGTTCATGCCGGACTGCTCGTACCAGGCGATCGCCCAGCGGGTGTCGCTATCGAACTCGCCCTCCTGCTCGGTGAGGACCTCGTCGAGCGTCTGGTTGATCAACTGCAGTGCGGTGCGAACACGCATCGGCTCGCCGCTCGGCTCCAGCACGCGGCTGTAGCGCGAGAAGACGGCCATACCCGGGCCAATCGACGCCTGCTGGAGGTCGACCGGCGCGATGTTGCCGTGCTGGAGCATCCGCAGCGCCCCCGGCAGCTCGCGCCGCAGCTCGCGGACGAACCCCTGCCGCGTCGTCACCGGCGCTCCCTCTGGCCGCGGACGACAGACCAGCACGATCGACGAAGCGAGGGCGTTCGATCCAATGCTTCTTGATCGCGCTGTGCGTTCGGTGCGCATCGGCCAAGTGCCACAGATTACGAAGCCGGCACTAATCAAGCCCTGAAGCATTGTTTCCCATCCGGTCGACGCAACAATGATGTGGTCGTTATTCTGCGCATCACTATCGTTCTCAGCCTGCTTGAATGCGTAGAAGATGGGAAGCGGATAGTGCCGCTGCTGGCCCGATGCCATCCGAGAAAACGCATTCCTAAGCCCTTCCTCGAAGAATGCATTCGCCGCCTCGGATCGCCCTGCATGCCGATGAGGCGCTGCGATGAGCTCATTCTCCTTTGGTGTGAGCAAGGTACCGAAGAGATCAGGAATGATCGAAGCGAGCATGCGTCGCAGCCAGACATAGAAGAAATCCGAGAGATCAGCATACCCAATGT
>DAOKZM010000037.1:12854-13119 GCA_035325665.1 Thermomicrobiales bacterium
CGATAGCATCGCTGAAATTACGGGTCGAGTTTGAGAAGGGGTTAACCTCGGCGTAGTCCCAGACCATCGACAGAGCCTGTCGCGTGAAAGCACCGGCGACAAAGTCGCCGGTGCTTTGCCACCGAGCGAGGGAACAGCAGCTCTCTGCTAGTCGATCGACCGCAAACGCGAGGTATACGGTGACTGCATCCGCATAGCGCGAAGCGCTCGCATATCTTTTCTCAATTGACACGTTGTCACAGGCAGGCAAATCGGCAGTGAGCGC
>DAOKZM010000038.1:0-13081 GCA_035325665.1 Thermomicrobiales bacterium
GCTAGCCCCCGGCCAGACGAGATCGCCCAGCCAGACGCAGCCCGTAGACAGCAGCACGCAGACGACGGCCGGTGGTAGCCGTTCGGCTCGACGTCGAACGTTCGCGCCAGGCCGAACCCCCAGGCGGCGCAACTCGGACCGCCGAGATTGGCGCATGTGTGATGCGATTCACGATGTTGCCGTACATTCCGTACATCGTTACACTCGGACAACGCACAAGTGCAAATGACGAAGGGGGTGCGTATGTCGATTGCGTCAAGCGTCGATCGGGTGCGAGATCACCTTTGCGCTAAGGGAATCTACGGCGATGTCGCCGAACTCTGCGAGATGCGTGGCGACTGCGTCTGGGTCGTGACCTGCCCGGAGTGCGGCACGATGTTCACGCTCGATGACGACGAGCACGATGAGTTGCTGAGCTGGAGCCGTTCGGCGGGTCAGAGCTGCGGCATCCACGACTAGCGCCGGTCCGGATCTCCCCAGGACTTCTGCGGCGTTCCGGGGGCGAGGGAGAAGTGCGTGTGCATCGCGCGCCACCCTTGGCCGGCTTCAGCGCGCCGGAAGATGACCGTCGCCCGGCCGGGGCGATCGAACGGCGTGCCGTCCTCGGCGAAGCCGGTCGAGGACCACGGTACGACCGCCCAGGCAGTCCCGCCGTCGGCTGAGACATCGCCCTCGATCTCGTCGGTGACGAATGTAAAGCCGGCGATCGACGGCCAGACATTGCGCCACTGGTCGCGCTCCAGCGCCTCCAGCCCGTGAACGATCCGCATGTGCGTGCCGAAGCTGACGACGTCGGGGGAGAAGAGCGCCCGCGCCGCGACGAAGTCGCGCGAGCGGACGTAGCCACCCCAGGTATCGAACCAGTTGCGAAGCTCGGCGAGCGTGGCGGCGCGCATCGGCTAGCGGCCCGGCTCGGTGGCGTCCAAGCGCCGGCCGTGCTGCGCCAGGCGCGCCTCACGCTCGGCTTCCTCCGCGCGCTTGTTCCAGAACCACCCAAGACCGGCAACGGCCAGCACGATCAGCAGGATGACGCCGAGTTCGATCGGCCGGTCCATGTGGACGATCTTGCGGACGTACTTGTCCTTGAAGAACATCTCCATCGCGGTGTGGACGAGGATTGCCGCGCCGACGAGGTTGAGCCACGGGTAACGGTCGATCAGCCGCGCGATCGCGCTGCTGCCGAAGAGCAGGATCGGGATCGAGAGCATCAGGCCGAAGATCAGCAGGCCGATGTGTCCGTGGGCGGCGCCGCCGACGGCCAGCATGTTGTCGAGGCTCATCACGACGTCGGCCATGATGATCGTGCGGATCGCCACACCGAGTGAGTCCGCCGCCTTGATATCGCCGCCGTGCTCCGTTCCGGAGGGTCGGACGAGCTTGATCGCGATGTAGATCAGCAGCAAGCCGCCGATCGCCTGCAGGAGCGGGACGCCGAGCAGGAGCGCCGCGCCGATCGTGAAGAGGATGCGCAGCACGACCGCGCCGCCGCCGCCGAGGATGATCGCCTTCTTGCGCTGCTCGGCCGGTAGGCGCCGGGAGGCCATCGCGATGACGACGGCGTTGTCGCCGCTGAGGACGAGGTCGATGGCGATAATCGACAGGACTTTGGTAACGAAATCGAAATCCACGAACCTAGAAGCCAATCCTGGGAGGCATTGCCCGGCTCGCTGCGCCGAGCCAGCAGCCTATGATACGCAACCGAGGCGCCGTCGCGCGATGACGCAGCGTGACGCTTGGAGGTTGGGGCTTAGCGGCGTAGATCGTAGGAGTCGTCATCGTCGTACTGTGGCTCGCGCCGCCGGTAGTCGGTCGCCATCGCCGCCTGTGACTCGCGGCTCGACGCGCCGAGGTAGTGCATTGACGCCGCGCCGAGGGTAATCAGGTCGCCTTCCTTGAGGACCCGGTTGGTGACGATGTCACCGTTGACCCGCGTGCCGTTACGGCTGCCGGCGTCCTTGATCTCGTGCTGGCCGTCGGGCCGCTCGATGATCTCGGCATGGTAGGCGGACACGGTCGAGTGGTCGAGGACGATCTCGTTGTTCGGGTAGCGGCCGATGCGCATGCGCGGCTGGTCCAGCGGAAGTTGCTCGCCGTTGATCAATAGACGCGCCGGGACGCGCGGCGCGGCGACGGCCTGCGGCCGGCCGCCGAACAGGCGGTCCCAGAAGTCGGCCACGCGATCGACGACGCCCGGGCTGCTCATCGCGACGGGCGCCGCCGCGACGAAGAAGATCGCCGCGCCGGAGACGACCCGGAACGGGTCGGCGCGGCGCTGCTCAGCGTAACGGAAGAGCCAGACGAGCTCGGCGAGCCAGACGAGGACAGCGAGTACCAGAATCACCGTCAGGAGTGTCTGTCCGCTCATCCGCTGCTAGCCTCCCCAACCCTTGCTGCGCGATTACCCCGCGACTCCGGCTGCGTCGTGCTCGTCCCTGACGAGCACGACGAGCCGCCGCCACCATCGGGATCGTCGATCCGCCCATGTGCGGCTAGTATAACCGACATTCCTGCGCCGTGTGCCGCGAAGTCACCGGCGATCCGTCGCCTTGCGGATCGCGAACAGATCCCGATCGTGGCAATCATGTACCGACCAGGACCAGGTTCTGGGCTGGGGTGTAGGTCGTCGAGAAGTCCTCGGTGATGACGTTGTCGCCCTGGATGACGCGGCGGGTGACGGTCACGTCGAAGCCGTCCTGCGCGTGCTCGACCGCGCGCTGCGAGCCGGGCGGGATGGTGTCGGTCTCCTGATAGTAGATCGTCGGGTCGGCGGCGACGACGTTTGTCACGACCGGTGGGTCCACCTCGACGCGCCACGGCAGCGGCGCTCCATAGATGCTGACCCACAGATCCTCGCCGTCGGCATAGACCTCCAGCAGGACCGGCGTCGGTCCGTCGTTCGTCCATTTCAGGTCGAGCCCGACCGTCGATTCGACCGCCGCGTCGATGCCGACGTTGCCCTGGTAGGCGTAGCGGGGGATCCAGTAGGAGTGGCTGGCGCGCTGGTCGATGCGGAAGCCGCTGTAGAAGACGGGCTGGAAGACGGTCGTCGCGACCTGGCAGATGCCGCCGGCCTCGGCCGGGACGGTCGTGACCTGGCCGTCGCTCTCGGCAATGCCGTAGGCGATCTGCCAGCCCGCCTCGACCGTCGTCGGGCCGATCTCGGAGTTGAACGAGAACGTCTCGCCCGGTAGCACGAGCGCGCCGTTGAGCAGCGAGGCGGCCAGCTCGATGTTGTGGCTGCGCTCGGGCAGGCCGCCGCCGTACGGCGTCCTGGAGCTGGCCAGAAGCGTCGAGACGTCGATCGCTCCGAAGTCGGCCGGTTGTTCGAGCGGGGCGATCGTCGCGACCGGCAGCTCGACGCGGTTGGCGTCGCTCTCGCCGCTGAAAGCGGCCTTGATGAGGATGCGCGCCGCGTCCTCGTCGAGGTCAAGGCCCGACGTTGCGTCGCGGGTCTTGACCAGCCGGCCGCCGTCGCCCCACCAGGCGCGCGCGCTCTGCGGAGTGGAATCGGTGCCGATCGAGATTTCGCGGACGACGGCGTTGAGCCACTCCTCATCGAGCTGCACCTTGGCCGGGTTGTCGCCATCCGGCGACGCGACGGCGAGGTGGATACTGATCAGGTCGGGGGTGAGCGTCCAGGTCTGGTCGGCGGCAACGACCTCGATCGGCGCGTCCCAGATGCGCTGGAGCCGGTCGCGGGCGTCGATGTATTGGGCCAGGCTCGCGGGCGGCGCGTCCTCGTCGATAGCCAGGTCGACGCTGGTCGCGCCGTTGGCCAGCGCATCCATGATCGCGCCCGCGGTCGCGGTTGTATCCAGCGCTCGCCCGGTCACCGGGGCGATCCACGTGATGCCCGTCGATGCGACATCGAGCTGGCCATCGACGCGTGTCTGCTGGATTGCTGTGGCCAGCGACACGAGCTGGTTATCGAGCCGGTCGCGATCGACGCCCAGCCGGTCCTGGCCGACGACGTACTCGTCTGACTTCACCCGCCAGAGCGCGCCGAGGCGAGTCGGGCCATAGCCCTCGTGGCCGACGGCCAGCGCGTCGTCGACGATGCCGTCGACATCGACCACCAGTCCCAGGTCGGCGGCGGTAATCGTCCATTCCCGGTCGCCATCCGTCAGCGTCAACGGCTGTGACGTCTGCTCGTTCGCGGCGGCCGTCAGCGCCCTGGTGGCCTGCTCGCGGTCCATCCCGCTGAGGTCGACGCCGAGAGCATGGACGCCGGTGCGGGCCTGCCCGCGCTCGGCGAGTTGGACGCCGACGATGCCGGCGACGAACAGGAGCAGAATCCCCGCTGCGGCGATCCAGGCGATGCGCTCGAGCTTGGCGAGGTTGGCATCGCGACCGGCCCGCACCGCGCCGTTCGGTCGGACGCGGCTGGCGGTATCGAGGACCTTGCGGAGCGGGGATGGAGCAGTTGACATAGGCCAGGGTCGTCCAAGCTGGTATGACGGTGGGCGAGGCGCGAAGGCGCCGCATCCACGAGCGGGCGAACGGCATTTGCCCCGTTTCGGGGTCAGCGAAGTGTACCGAACCGGGGAAGGCGCGGGGCGATCATCGCCCCGCGCTGGCCGTTCAGCTCTCCTGGCGCAGGATCGGACGAGTCAGGCAGGTTGGCCCGCCGGTGCGGTTGTGTGAGATCTCGTCGCCAGCGTAGATGGTCACCTCACAGCCCGCGGCGCGCAGCCGTTCGGCGCTGACGGTGTTCTCGCGCAGCAGCACGCAGCGGCGTGGCCCGAGCGCGAGTACATTGCAGCCCTGCGTCGAGAACTCCTCATCGGGGATCTCGACCATCTCGATGCCGCGCTCCTCCAGCAGCTGGACGAGCGCCACCGGCATCAGCGGCTTGTAGATGACCGCCAGGTCGTCGTCGATCATGCTGATCATCGACAGCAAATGCAGACACTCAGCCGGTCCGTGCCAGTGCGGCAGGTCGTAGCCGATGACCTCGACCCCGGACGGGGCCATGATCTCGCGCATCTGCCGGATTCCCGACTCGTTGGTCCGGTATCCGCGGCCGACGGCGATCGTCGTCGCATCGACCCACAGGCAGTCGCCACCCTCCAGCGTTCCGGGCGCGGCGATCCGTCCGGCGATCGGGACGCCGATCTCCTGCATCGTCCGCTCGGCGAGGTCGACCTCCGCCTCGCGCAGCGGCTTGCCCATGCGGGTGAGCACGGCGCCGGCGTTGGTGGTGAAGACGGGGTCGTAGGGGAAGATGCCGTCCTGCAGCCGTGCGTCGTCGATCTCGCCGGTGATCACCTCGATCCCCGCCTCGCTGAGGATGCGGCGGAAGGCGGCATGCTCCCGGACGGCGAGGTCATGATCGAGTGGCCGGAGGTAGCCGAACTCTTGCCACGACACCGACGGGCCTGGCGGGACCGGCGGGTAGACGAGGACCCGCTCCAGCCTGCCCGACATCGTGTTGCCGCCCCATGTTCGTTCGCTCATGTATGCCCTCCCGAATCGCGCTATCCCCATGTCCCCTGGGCGGTAACGGTATCAACGCCACGCGCCGGATGGTAGGCGCCACGCATACCACCGATTGACAACTGGCCGCTGCCACGTAGCATCGAAGTCATACGCCTGAGAGCTGCGTCGTGGGCGCGGCCGGCGACGACGGGAGGACGACATGGTGTATGTCCGGGTCACCCCAGGGAGCGCCGATCTTTCGCGCGCCGCCGAGGCCGAGCGGTTCTTCCGGGAGACGCTAATCCCGACGCTCGAACAGATGCCGGGCTTTCGCGGCTATATCGGTGGCGTCGACCGGACGAATGCGCGGATCACGGCGATCTCGATGTGGGACACCGAGCGGCAGGCGCGGCAGATGCGCGCCGACCTCGACCCGGCGGTTCTGCGGCAGATGGGCAACCTCGGCATGGAGCTCGGCGTCTCGCACGTCTACGAGGTCATCATTGAGGCGAGCTCGCAGACTGGGGAGTCGTCAGCCCCAGGGTAGGCGGCTGCGCGTCTCCCAATACTCGGCCGGCGCCTCGGCCAGCGACGACAACACCTCCCGCGCCCGGCCGTCGAGCCGCAAACCGAGCGCGCCGATGTTGGATTGGACCTGCTCGGCCGTTGCGGCGCCCGAGAGGACGCAGTCGGCCCACGGCTGGTCGAGCACCGCCGCCAGCGCCAGTTGATCGAGCGAGCAGCCCAGCCGGCCCGCCTCGGCATCGAGGACCGTGCGTCTTCTCTGGAACGCCGGGTCGTCGTTGCGCTCGGTAAGCCGCCCGTTGGCCAGCGCCTCCTTGATGATGACCGCCATCCCGTCCTCGTGTGCAGCGGCCAGGGCGTCGGAGAGCGACGGCTCCAGCAGGTTCCACGTCGCCTGGACGGCGTCGAAAAGCCGCTTGCCGTCGCTTCGGATCGTCATCGCCCGCTGAAGCGTCTCGCGAGAGCTCGTCCCGCTCAGCGTCAGCCCGATCGCCCAGCCACGTTCCGCTCGCAAGTCGGCCAGCTCGTCGAGCACGTCGTCGCGGTCGAGGACGCCCGAGTCGAGCGTCGCCGAGGGGATCTGGTAGAGGTCCAGCCAGCCGGCGAGGAGCGCGGCCGACTCGGCCGCCTGACGCCGGAGCGTCGACAGCGTGTGGTCCTTGACCTCGTGGATGTCGGCGTCCACCGACCAGCCGGCCGTGTAGGTGTAGCCCCACTTCGATCCGACGGTCAGCTCACCCGTTTGCCGTTGCCGCGTGCGGAGCCAGTGGGCCAGGAACTCCTCGGCGCGCCCGTAGGAGCGCGCGGCGTCCACGTAGCGGATGCCGACCTGCCAGGCGGCATCGAGGACTTCGGCGGCGTGGTCGCGCATCTCCGCGACTTCGTAGTCGCGCGCCAGGTCTGCGGCGTGGCCGAGGTTGATGTAGCCCGGCCGGCCGAGCGCGGCCAGCCCCAGCCCGATTCGGGTCAGCGACAACCCGGTCGATCCGACGGTGTGGCGCTCCATCGCTTGCTCCTCAGCTCGACGGCACGCGGCTTGACTTGTCGGCGCCCAGCGCCTGCTGAAGATGGAGGAACCGCACCAGGTCGGCCCGGCGCAGCAGACCGACGAGCTGCCCGTCGGCCAGCACCGGAAGCTGATCGAAGTTGTGCTCGGACATCAGCCGGAGCGCGGCGTCGATTCCGTCATCGGGAGCTACCGACTGTACCTTGTCGCGTGGTGTCATGACGTACCTGACCAGTGTCTGATCCCACTCGTCGCGTGGGACGTGGCGGACATCGGAGATCGTGACGATTCCCTCGAACCAGTCGTTGGTGACGACCGGCGCGCCGCGGACGTTGCGCGCGAGGAACCAGTTGTCCACCAGTTCGGCGACCGTCAATCCGCCCCGGACGGTCACTGGTGAGGGATCCATTACGTCGGCGACGAGGTGGCCCTTGATCAGCTCCTGCTGCTCGACCTGACGGTAGCCCATGTCGGCCGCGTTCTGCAGGAACCAGCCGAGCGCCAGGTACCAGAGGCCATTCACCAGGTTGCCGCTCAGCGCGGCGAAGATGCCCAGGACGAAGAACAGGCTGCCGACCAGCGAGCCGATTACCGAGACGATGCGCGTCGAGCGCCGGACGTCGCCGGTGATCTTCCACAGGATCGACCGCAGGACGCGCCCGCCGTCCAATGGGAAGCCCGGAATCAGATTGAAGACGGCGAGGATGGCGTTGACGATCGCCAGGTAGCCGAGGAGCGCGCTGACCTGCTCGTTGGTGTCGTGCAGGAGCCACCAGAGGCCGCCGAAGAGGGCCGACAGGATCAGCGAGGTGAGCGGGCCGGCGATCGCGATCGCGAACTCCTCGCCCGGCTCGTCCGATTCCTCGGCGATCTCGGCGACGCCGCCGAAGATGAACAGCGTGATCCCGACGACCGGGATGCCGCGCGATTGCGCGACGAACGAGTGGCCCAGCTCGTGAACGAGGACTGATGCGAACAGCAGGATCACCGTCGCCACGGCCACGACCCAGTACTGCGTCGTCGTCCAGCCTTCGTACTGGTTCGGGTATTGCCCCTCGGCGAGCAGGTAGGAGAAGACGACGAGGACGATGAACCAGCTGTAGTGGATCCCGATCTTGATGCCACGGATCGACCCGAGGCGGAGAGAGGCTTCCATCCCGCCAGCACCTTTCGCGTCGCGCGCCGTACCCGGACACCCGTTGTCGGTACGGTCGCAGAATACGCGCCGCAGGTCAACTGAGATGCTGACCGTACTATAATCAGGAATAGTCAGTCCCTGAGTAGCGAACGGGATGGTGGTGCGTGGCGGTCGATATGGTGCTGCTAGGATTCCTGCGTCAGGGGCCGCGCCACGGCTACGACCTGACCCACGAGTTCCTGCCCGGGACGGTGCTCGGCGATATCGTCCACCTCGAGCCGAGCCTGCTCTACGCCAATCTCAAGAAGCTGGAGCGCGACGGCCTGGTGCGATCGACGGTCCAGCCGCAGGGCGCCCGCCCGCCGCGGAGGATGCTGGAGCTCACCGATCTGGGCGCCGAGACGCTCGACCGCTGGCTGGCCGAGCCGGTTGAGCGGACGCGCGATCTGCGGCTGGACTTCCTGCTGAAGCTCTACGTCACGCGGATGCTCGGCGCCGGCGATGCCGAACGGCTCGTCGCGGGCCAGCGCGAGGTCTGCCGCCGTTTCGTCGCGTCACTGCGCGCCCAGCTCGACGAAGAAGACGACGACTTCCGCCGGCTCGTCCTGGAGATGCGCCTGGCGCAGAATGCCGCCCTGCTCGGCTGGCTCGACCGCGCCAGTGAACGGGTGCGGGCGTGATCGGGCGGCGCGCCGATGCGTGAGACGCTGCGGGCGCCAGCCACGCAAGCGGAGCGGGTGGAGCCGCGCCGGGAGGCCGCGCGACCGCGGCTCGTGCCGCCGGTACGGTTGGTGCTGGCCGTGTCCAGTCTGGCGCTGCTGCTGCTGCTGGTGCTTCCGCTCGCGGCGATCTTCATCCGCGGCGTCCCCGAGGGCGCGCTGGCGCGCGCGCTGGACGATCCGATCGTCCGCCAGGCGCTGACCCTCTCGCTGGTGACGACCTCTGTGTCCATGCTCCTTTCTCTCGCGATCGGAACGCCGGTTGCGTTCCTGCTGGCCCGTTACCGGTTCCGCGGTCATCAGTTGCTCGACACACTGGTCGATCTCCCGATGGTGCTGCCACCGGCCGTGGCCGGCGTCGCGTTGTTGATGGCGTTCGGCCGCCGGGGTGTGGCCGGGCCGTTCCTCTCCGACCTTGGGATCGAGATCCCGTTTACGACGATCGCCGTCGTCCTGGCCCAGACCTTCGTCGCGGTTCCGTTCTACGTCCGCTCGGCGCGGGCGGGGTTCGAGTCGGTCGATGCCGGGCTGGAGGAGGTGGCCGCCACGCTCGGCGCGGGGAGTCCGACGATCTTCCGCACCGTGACCGTCCCGCTCGCGTTGCCGGCGCTGCTCGGCGGCGCGGTGATGGCCTGGGCAAGGGCGCTGGGCGAGTTCGGCGCGACGCTGATGTTCGCCGGAAACTTCGCCGGCCGGACGCAGACGATGCCGCTGGCGATCTATCAGACGCTGGCGTCGGGCCGGTTGGACGCCGCGCTGGCGCTGTCGATCATCCTCGTCGTCGTCTCGTTCAGCGTCCTGCTGCTCTTCAAGGTCGTCGTGCGGCGCGGCGCCGGGGCCGCGGCCACGGAGATCGTGCCGCGTGCTTGACGTCCGAGTGCGGAAGCGCCTGGCAGCGTTCGAGCTCGATGTCGCCATTGCGGCCGAGGCCGGCATCCTCGTGCTGTTCGGTCCCTCGGGAGCGGGCAAGACGATGCTGCTGCGAGCGATCGCGGGTGTCGTGCCGGTCGATATCGGGCGGATCAGCCTCGGCGATCGCGTCCTGCTCGACACCGAGCGCGGGATCTCGCTCGACCCGCGCCAGCGACGCGTCGGGTACGTGCCACAACAGTACGCGCTCTTCCCGCATCTCAGCGCGTTGGACAACGTCGCCTACCCCATGGTCGCTGGGCGTGGTTGGCGACGCGCCGACGCGCGCGGTCGCGCCAACGAGCTGCTGTCACGTGTCGGTCTGGGTGCGCGGGCGGCCGCGCGGCCGGGACAGCTCTCTGGCGGCCAGCAGCAGCGCGTCGCGCTGGCGCGGGCCGTCGCCGCCGACCCCGAGGTGCTGTTGCTCGACGAGCCGCTGGCCGCGCTCGACACGCCGACACGGCTGGAGCTGCGCGCGCTGCTGCAGGTCGTCCAACGCGACCTGTCCGTGCCGGTCGTCTTCGTCACCCACGACCTCGAAGAGGCGGTGACCGTCGGCTCGACGATGGCGGTCATGGTCGATGGGCGGGTCCGCCAGCTCGACCACGTCGGGCGGGTGCTGGACACCCCGGCGGACCGAACGGTGGCTGAGCTGGTTCAGGCGCGAAACGTCTTCGAGGGGTTAGCCGCACGCGATGGGGGTTGGACGAGCGTCGAAACGCCGATTGGGCGGCTGCGAAGCGTTGCGGCGCGGCGCGACGGGCCGGTCGACGCGGTGGTCCGGTCGGACCTGCTGCGGCTGCTGGCCGGCGACGAGGAGCCGGGCCATGGCGGGACGGTGCTGGTCGGGAATGTCGCCGACCTGATCGACCACGGCACACGGGCGAGCGCGGCGATCGCCAGGTTGGTGATCACGCGGCTCGCGCTTGGGCCGGGCGTCCAGCTGCGGGTGTTTGTGCCGGAGTCTGCCGTCCACCTGGTCGATCCCGCCGTCAACCGCCCGCTGGTCCTTGACGTCTCTGGCTGATCGACGTGCTGTCGCGTGGCAGGGTGATAGTGAAGGTGCTCCCGTGGCCTGGCTCGCTCTGGACACCGATCGTGCCGCCATGTCGCTCGACGATCCGCGCGGTGATGTAGAGGCCGAGGCCGGTCCCGTCGATCGTTCGCCGGGTCAGGCGGCTGCGGGAGAAGGGCTGGAAGAGGAGCTCGTGCTCGTCAGCCGGGATGCCTATCCCGTCGTCGGCGACCGCGATGACCACGCCATCTCCGGAGGCATGAACCGACACGCGCACCTCCCCGCCCTCCGGTGAGTAGCGCAGCGCATTGGTCAGCAGGTTCGTCATGGCCTGCTCGATCCGGATGGCATCCCAGACGCCAGTTGTCGGCTCCGGCGTGTCCAGCACGATTCGGTGGCCGGCGGTCCAGTCTGGCGATTCGCGGATCTCGTCGGTGAGACGCCGCGCGAGACGGACCAGGTCGGTCGGCTCCATGCGCACTGCGTCGCGACCTTGGTCGATGCGCGAGATGTCCAGCAGGTCGGCGACGAGCGCTTCCAGCCGGCCGACCTGTCCCTCCAGCGTCTCGCTGAAGCGCTCGATGCGGGTCAGGTCGGGCCGACCTCCGGTGAATTGACGCCGGAGGAGCTGGGTCGAGCCCTTGACCGTCGTCAGCGGCGTCTTCAGCTCGTGCGACGCGATCGAGAGGAACTCGTCGCGGGCGCGCACGGCGCGCTCGGCAGTCGCCCGGGCCGCATGCTCGGAGCGGAACAGTCGCGCGCGCTCCAGCGCCTGGCTCGCCTGCTCAGTCAGAAGCAGGATGTAGCTCTGGTCGATGCCGTCGAGCTCGCGCGGGCTTGGGAAGCTCAGGCCGAGGACGCCGATCGGCTCGCCGCCCGTTGCCAACGGTATTGCGGCGAAGGACTCGGCGGCGGTGGCGTTGGCGCCCTGCAGCGAGGGGTAGCGTTCGAGTACTTCCGCGCGCGACGCGATCCAGATCGGCTCGTTCTTGCGGACCGCCTCGGTCACCTGGATGTCGAGGGTCATCGGGACTCGCTGCCAGGCGTCGAGCATCTCGGCCGGGTAGCCGACCGCGCCGACCAGGTCGAGGACGTCAGGGCTTTCGATGAACAACAGGACCGATCCCGCGAGCGCGCCGGTCGTCTCGACCAGGTCTTCGAGCACGACACGGGCGACATCGCCCGGCGTGACGGCGCGCGTAAGAGCCGCGGTGACGGTGTGCAGCCGCGTCCAGCGGGCGACTGCCTGCTCGGCCTCGTGGCGAGCGGCCTGCTCGGAGGTGTAGAGCCGGGCGTTGTCCACCGCCATCGCCACCCGCCGCGCGAGCTCCTCGGCAAAGACCAGATCTTCGGCGGCGTACGGCGGCCGGTCGGTCGTCAGCACATACATGATCGTCCCGAGCGTCCGCCCCCGCGCGATCAGCGGCACGACCATCGCCGAGCGATAGCCGAGGTCGAGGAGGATGTCGACGTGGGCATCGCTCTGCGCGATCGCCCGTTGGAGATCGTCCAGCACGATCGGAATGAGCAGAGACTTTCCGGAACGCGCCACCTGCCCGACTGGCGCCGGAGACGATAGGTCGAGCGGGAACCGCTCGCGCATGTCACGGACAGCCAGCTCGGCGGCGGGGTCGGTATGCGCGACACCGACCGGCCGGATCGCCGTGCCGACGATGATATCGATGACGCACAGGTCGGCGAAGGCCGGGACCGCGATCCGCGCCGCCTGGTCGATCGTCTTCTGCCAGTTCAGCGAGGACGCCAGGATCTCGCCCGAGCGAAGCAGCAGGCGCAGCCGATCGGCGGCGTCGAGGGACGCATGGTCTCTTCGCGCCGTCGTGTCCCGGGCAGGCTGCCGTGCTGAAGGCGCGTCGCCGATGGCCATACTCCCCTCGGCGGCTACTCGATCCGGGTGAACACGGCAATCGAGCGGCCGGCTAACTCGTACGTTTCTCCGACAGCATAGCGCGGTCCGTCGCCTTCGCGATCCGGCGCGCTGGTGTCGAAGACCAGTTCCCACTGGATCTCGGGCAGGAAGCCCGGCAGAACGAAGTCTATCGGCTCGTCGTGGGCGGAGAGGAGGATCAGCAGCGTGGCGTCGGTGACCGGCTCGCCGTGCTCGTCGACCTCACCGAGCGCGTCACCAGCGAGGCGCGTCCCGAGGGTGCGGATCCAGCCGGCGTCCCACTCCTCGTCGGTCATCAGCTTGCCGTCCGGCCGGAACCAGGTGATGTCGCGGATGTCCGAGCCGTGAACGCGCCGGCCCTGGAAGAACCGACGGCGGCGCAGGACGGGATGCTCCTTGCGGAAGTCGATCAGGCGCCGGGTGAAGGCCAATAGCGCCTCATCGG
>DAOKZM010000039.1:0-12864 GCA_035325665.1 Thermomicrobiales bacterium
AGGTCATTACCGTCACCGCCGGGACGACCGTCACCTGGACGAACAACGACCACTTCACCCACAACGTCAAGGTCGAGGACAGCCAGGCGATGGAGATGAAGCCGGGCGAGAGCGTGAGCTACACCTTCGACAGCCCCGGCGCCTACGGCTACATCTGCACGTTCCACCCGCACGACATGACCGGCACGGTGATCGTCACCGCGCCATGACCGGTCGCGAGCACGCGCGGCGGGCCTGCTCCGGCCCGCCGCGCCGGCAAGGAGGGCAGCGCCATGTTCGACCAGACGTTCTTCGGGGCGATCCTGCCCCGCCAGGCCCAGCAGTTCGCCGCCGAGCACCCAGAGACAGTGCCGGTCGTCGGCGTCCTGCTCAACGACGGCGCCCATCTCGATATCTGTCGGGTGCTGGGCTTCTCCGACCAGTGGGTCGCGCTGGCGCAGTTCCGCCAGCCCGGCGCCTGCGACGACGTCGATATCGTCTTCCTGCCGTATCCGGCCATCGTCCGGGTCACGATCGCGCTACCGCACATCAGCGAGCGCCGGATCGGCTTCGAGACGTCGCTGCACGACGCGCGGCAGCTCACCGCTGCGGCGGCCAACTAACGCCGATCGTTCGGCAACGATCTTGCAGACATGCGACACGCGAGTCACGTCTGATTGAAGGAGTATTGCCATGACCGACCAGGCGCGGATCACCCCCACGAAGAACGGTCCTTATCACATCACCGGCAGCTTCGAGGTCGTCATGCCCGACGGCGCCGTCCTCGAGACCGAGGGGGAGACCTGGCTCTGCCGCTGCGGCCACTCGGGGAACAAGCCATTCTGCGACGGCACGCACCGCAAGATCGGCTTCAAAGCCGGCGAGGAGGCAGCCGTGAAGCAGAAGGCTCGCGACGCGCAGGCCGCCGCCCAGCCGGCCGTCGGCGGCTATCAGCCCGTCGGCGCACCGGACGACTTCGCCGAGGGGGAGATCCGCGGGGTCGAGGTCGGCGGTGAGGCGGTCGTCGTCGGCCGGGTCGCTGGCGAGCTGTACGCCATCGGTGGCATCTGCACCCACCAGCACGCCCGGCTGGAGGACGGCGAGCTCGACGGCGCCGTCGTCATGTGCCCGCTCCACAACAGCGGCTTCGACATCCGCACCGGCGAGGCCGTCCGGCTCCCCGCCACCGAACCCGAGCCGCGCTACGAGGTCAGGGTCCAGGACGGCCAGGTCTTCGTCGCCACCCGCCCGGTCGGCGGGACGGGGGGATGAGGGATGGTGGATGAGGGACGTGGGAATCGGAGGGCCGAACCTCGTGTTCGCCCAACCAGTCCGATGATCGATTCGCGAGGGACGCTGAACCCGGCGGGTACCGATCCCACCGGTCCAGCCGGTCAGACGATCACATGGGCCTGTGCAACGCGGTCCCTACAATCCCCTCATCCCTTTTGTCTCATCCCTCGTCCCCCATCCCCCGTCCCGTCGTCACGCCGCGTGAGTCATCCGGCAGTAGCACGACGCGCGGATCGGGATGTCGGCGCGGGCGATGGCGAGGTCGAGGCGCGGGCGGATCATCGCCGCCAGGTCATCCTTACCAAGACGGACGAGGCATTCGTGATAGCCATGCAGACTCCAGACGTTCTCCGGATGTTGATAGGCCCGCGGCAGGCTGCCGTCCAGCCCCAGGTCGGCCCGGTAGACCTCCTCGGCCTCGGCGACGTGGCCCTGCTCCAGCAACAGCGCCCCGTAGGCGTGGCGGGTCGGCTGCATCCAGCCCCACGGTTCGTCGTAGACCAGCCCATCCTCCAGCTCGATCGAGCGGCGCAGGTGGGCGAAGGCGGCGTCGTAGCGGCCCTTGCGGTACTCCAGCTCGCCGGCCAGCATCTCGGCCGCGATGGCCAGGATGTCGAGGCAGACGTTGTTGAACAGGTAGCGCGAGTCAGGCACGCGACCGACCGCGGCGACGAAGCGGCGCTGCTCCTCCTCGGCCTCATTGACATGGCCGGTGGCGGCGAGCGCGACGCCCCGGGCGTAGTGGATCATCGCCGTCGTCACGCAGTACAGCTCCTGATCCTCCGGCAGCGGGGTATCGATGATCTCCTGCCACTTGCCGAAGCGGATCAGGACGTGCATCTTGACCGGCATGAACCCCTCCAGCCAGTCGGCCATCGACGGGGTCTGGACGCGCAGCAGCTCCGGCGGGATCGTCGCGATCACGTCGTCGGCCGTCCGCAGCGCCACCTCGGACTGGCCGAGGAACATCGCGCCGTAGAGCTTGAAGTGGAAGTTGTGGACGCGATAGAGCGTGTAGAAGTTCATCGCCCCCTCGCGCTCGCGGTACTTCTCGTCGGTGACGATCGCATCGGAGTTCGACGCGACGACCTGGTAGTAATGCCCGCAGAGCACGTCGATGTGCGTCGGCATGTGCCGCAGATGGCCGGAGTCGGGGACGAGGTCGCGCAGCCAGTCCGAGGCCCGCAGCGCCAGCTCGGGGAAGGGCGACATCTCCATCAGGTGGATGTACATGTGCAGTATACCCGGGTGGACCCGGCTGGCCGGTTCCTCCAGCGCCTGTTCGAGGATCGCCCGCGCCCCGTCAGTGTCGGCCCTCTCGGCAACCCCGCCGCTGGCGAGGTCCCACAGCACCCACGGGGTGCGGTTCATCAGCGCCTCGGGGGCGAGGGCGGCGACGTCCAGGTCATCGCGATAGTCGGCGTAGACCGCGCGCATCGCGTCGGCGTAGGCGTCGGTCCAGGGCGTGAAGTCCTCCGGCGGCTCGGCCGCCTGGTAGCGAAGCTGGAGCGCCTCGATCAGCGCCCGCTCGACCCGACCGACGCCGCCGGCCAGCGCGGCGGCCTGCCGCGCCGCCGCGTGAGTCCTCGCGACCGAATTGGCCAGATCGACCGGGTCGAACATCTCCCACGGCTTGTTGTAGTTCGGGCCGGCGGCGTAGGCGACGCCCCAGTACGCCATCGCGCAGGCGGGGTCCGCCTCGATCGCGCGCTCGAAGCAGCGGATCGCCTCCTCGTGGTTGAAGCCGTAGGTCCAGTTGAGGCCGCGGTCGAACCAGCGCTGGGCTTCCGGAGAGGACGTCGAGATGGTCCGGGAATGCGGGCCGAGGTCGTAGTAGTCGGACATCACGGTCGCTCCTTCGCGTGGTGGCTCGGCTTATCAGGCCGCGTGGGTCATCCGGCAGTAGCACGACGACTCGACCGGCACGTCGGCGCGGCCGGCCGCCGCGTCGAGGCGCTCGCGGATCGCCGCGGCCTCGTCGAGCCGGCCCTGGCGGACCAGGCACTCGTGGTAGCCATGCAGCGCCCAGACATTCTCCGGGTGCTGGTGGGCGCGGGGCAGGGTGTCGTCCAGGCCGAGGTCGGCCCGGTAGACCGCGGCCGCCTCATCGACCCGGCCCTGCTCCAGCAGCAGCGCGCCGAGCGCGTGGCGCGGCGGCTGCATCCAGGCCCATGGCTCGGAGTAGAGCAGGCTGTCGGAGCGCGCGGCCGAGCGGCTGAGGCGCTCGAACGCCGCGTCGTAGTTTCCCTTGCGGTACTCGAGCTCGCCGGCCAGCATCTCGGCGGCAACGCCGAGGATGTCCAGGCAGGTGTTGTTCTGGAAGACACGCGTCTCCGGCACGCGCCCGACGGCCGCCTCGAACAGCCGCTGCTCCTCCTCCGCCTCGGCAACGCGGCCGGTCGCGGCGTAGGCGACCCCCCGGGCGTAGTGGACCATCGCGGTGGTGACGCAGTAGAGCTTGGGGTCATCGGGCAGCGGGGTGTCGATGATCTCCTGCCACTTGCCGAAGCGAATGAGCGCGTGCAGCTTCATCGACATGCGCGCCTCCAGCCGGTCGGCCATCGGCGGCGCCTCGACGCGCAGGAGCTCGGGCGGGATGGTGTCGATCATCCCGTCGGCCGCCTCCATCGCCACCTCGGACTGGCCCAGGAACATCGCGCCGTAGAGCTTGAAATGGTAGTTGTGCGCGCGGTAGAGGGTGTAGATGTTCATCGCCCCCTCGCGCTCTCGATACTTCTCGTCGGCGACGATCGCGTCGCTGTTGGAATCGACGACCGCCTGGTAGTCGCCACGGAGCATGTCGATGTGGGTCGGCATGTGATGGAGGTGGCCGGCGTCCGGCGCCAGCCCGCGCAGCGCGTCGGCCGCCGCATGGGCCTTCTCGGGGAACGGCGACATCTCCATCAGGTGGATGTACATGTGCAGCACGCCGGGGTGTGTCATTCCACCGGGGGCGGCCATCGCCCGCTCCAGCACCGCGCGCGCCTCGACGGTGCTCGCGCCGGCCGCCGGATGGCCGGTCGGGAGGTCCCACAGCTTCCATGGCGTCCGGTTGATCAGCGCCTCGGCGAACAGCGCGGCGACATCGAGGTCGTCGGGGAAGGCGGCGTAGACCGCCCGCATCGCGTCGGCGTAGGCGTCGCTCCAGGCCCAGAGGTCAGCGGCCGGCGTCGTCGACTGGTAGCGCGCGCCGATCGCGCCGACCAGCGCCCGCTCGACCGAGCTGGCCTCCGCGACCATCGAGGTCGCCCGCTCGACGGCATCGACGGCGGTGGCGAGCATCGTCGCCAGCGTCGTCGGGTCGATCTGGTCCCACGAGCGATTGTAGTTCGGGCCGCAGGCGTAGGCGATGCCCCACTGGGCCATCGCGCAGCCGGGGTCGGCGTCGAGCGCGCGCTGGAAGCAGCGCACGGCCTCCTCGTGGTTGAAGCCGTAGGTCCAGACCAGCCCGCGGTCAAACCAGCGCTGGGCGTCGGAAGAGGTCGTCGTAATCGGACGGGGGTGGGCGCCGAGGTCGAAGTACTCGGGCATCAGGTCGCTCCTTCGCTGCATCACGACTGCGCCTCGGCGCAGTCGTGGGGAGAGGGTAAGACAACGAGCCGCCTGTGTTCCCCATATTGGGGGATGGCGTGCGTGTTGTCCATCGAGCCACGCCGGCACGCGCGCCGACCCAGCGCGATGGCACACCTTCTGCGCGGATTGTTGTGTCTCCCGTGAGAGAAGTCGCCATGAACACGACGACACCTTCGACGGGTGGCGTTCGACGGATGGCGTGAGAGAGGATCAGAGCAACAGCATGACTAGCACGATCGTCGTGGTCGGCGCGAACATCGGCGGCGGGAGGGCTGTCGAGGCGCTCCGCAAGGAGGGTTTCGACGGGGACATCGTCCTGGTGGGCGCCGAGCCGGACCTGCCCTATGAGCGCCCGCCGCTTTCCAAGGGGTATCTGACCGGCGAGGTCGCCGACGGCGAGTTCAGCGTCGCCACGGCCGAAGGCTACGCGGAGCAGCGGATCGAGACGCGGCTCGCCACAAAGGCGACGACGCTCGACCCGGCCGCGAAGACGGTGACACTCGACGACGGCACGACGCTCCACTACGACACGCTGCTGATCGCGACCGGCGCCTCGCCCCGGCGGCTGCGCATCCCCGGCCACGAACTGGCCGGCATCCACTATCTGCGGACCGTCGCCGACTCGCGCGCGATCCGCGACGAGCTGGCCAACGCCGAGCGTGTGGCGGTCGTCGGGATGGGCTTCATCGGCGCCGAGATCGCCGCGTCGGCCCGCACGCTTGGCAAGCAGGTGACGACGATCGAGGCAATCGACCTGCCGCTGGCGCCCGCCCTCGGAAGCGAGGTCGCCGAGCGAATCGTCGGGATCCATCGCGCCCACGGCGTCGAGGTTCTCAGCGGCGAGATGGTGGCCGGGTTCGAGGGCAACGGCCGGGTCCAGCAGGTCGTGACGAAGTCCGGCAGGGCTGTGCCCTGCGACATGGTCGTCGTCGGCATCGGCGTGACGCCGAACACCGACTGGCTGGCTGGTTCGGGGATCGAGATCGACAACGGCATTCTCGTCGACGAGTACTGTCGGACGAGCGTGCCGGATGTCTACGCGGCCGGCGACGTGGCCAACTGGTGGAGCAAGCGCTACGGGCGGCGGCTGCGGATCGAGCACTTCGACAACGCCGGCAACCAGGCGGTCGCCGCGGCGAAGGCGATGCTCGGCCAGGACCACCCCTACGACCCGGTGCCGTACTTCTGGTCCGACCACTACGACATCAGTGTTCAGGTGGCCGGGATGACCCAGGACCACGACCAGGTCGTCTTCCGCGGCGCGGTCGAGAGCGGCTCGTGGTCGGCGTTCTACCTCGCGAGCGGGCAGCTCCGGGCAGCACTGGCCGCCAACCGGTTCAAGGACTTCTCGGCGGGACGGAGGATGCTACGGGCGGGCACGCCCGTCACCGCCGACCAACTTGCCGACGAGAGCGTCGAGCTGAAGACGTTTCTGACATAACGCGCGGCTCAGCCCATGAAGGGGGACACTCCAATAGTTCATCGGCTCGACAGGCCAGCGGACGTTCGTCGATTCATCATTCATAGAGGGAGCTTCTCATGCGCAGCAGAGCGCGCCTGTTCGGGCATCCGATTCACCAGCAGTTGATCGTCTTTCCGCTCGGCCTGCTGGCCACGGCCACGCTGTTCGACATCATCGACTGGATCTTCGACTGGCCCAGCCTCTCGGTCTCGGCCTACTACATGATGGCGGCCGGCATCATCGGCGGCCTCGTCGCGGCCGTCTTCGGCCTGATCGACTGGACGGCCATCCCGTCCGGGACGCGGGCGAAGCAGATCGGGCTGACCCACGGCGTCAGCATGGTCGTCACCGTCGTCCTGTTCATCATCGCCTGGTTCCTCCACGACCGCGGGAATCCATCGACGCTGGCGCGGATCCTTCAGATCGTCGGCGCCGGGATCGCCGTCTTCGGCGGCTGGCTCGGCGGCGAGCTGGTCGACCGGCTCGGCATCGGCGTCGAGCCGGGCGCCAATCCCGACGCCCCCAGCTCGCTCGAACGCGGGCGGGACCGCGGCGAGCTGGCCCACGGCTGAGCGAGTACCCGGTAGTGAGGCAACGCATCGTTCCTGCTACCGATGACAAGGCGCCGACGGGCTACACGCCGGTCGGCGCCTACGCCATGATCGGCAATGGCCGCAGCGCCGCGCTCATCAGCCGCGACGGCGCGATCGACTGGCTCTGCTGGCCCCGCTTCGACAGCCCGTCCATCTTCGCCGCGATCCTCGACGCCCGTCACGGCGGCGCCTTCCGCGTCCGCCCCGCCAGCGACGCCGAAGTCGAGCGCCGCTACATGCCGGAGACAGCCATCGTCGAGACGACGTACCGGACG
Organism: Thermomicrobiales bacterium; assembly: GCA_035325665.1. GTDB lineage: Bacteria > Chloroflexota > Chloroflexia > Thermomicrobiales > CFX8 > JAMLIA01. The sequence goes on from DAOKZM010000039.1 coordinate 7,176, forward strand.
GCCGGCGGGGCGTGCGTCGTGCGCGACCTGATGCCGGTCGTGGGTGAGGAGGACAAGCGCAGGCTGCTCGTGCCGGAGCACGAGATCCTGCGCGAGGTCGAAGGGCTATCGGGCGAGGTCGAGGTCGAGGTCGAGTACGCGCCGCGGCCGGGCTTCGGCCGCGACGCGCCCCGGCTCGCGGATCGTGGCGCCTTCGGGCTCTGGTGTGAGGCCGGCGGCGCGCTCTACCTACGGAGCAACATCGCGCTGACCATCAGCGCGGACGGCCGGTCGGCGACGGGGCGTGCGACGGTTGCCGCCGGTCAACGGCTGTACCTCTCCCTCGGCTACGCCAGCGAAGGCCCAGCGGTGATCCCCCCACTCGGCGAGGCGGCGCGGGAGCGGATCGAGCGGGCGGCGACATGGTGGCGGGAGTGGGCCGGCCGCTGCCGGTACGATGGGCCATACCGGGAGGCGGTCGTCCGCAGCGCGATAACACTCAAGCTGCTCGCCTTCGCCCCCTCCGGCGCGATCATCGCCGCGCCGACCACGTCAATCCCCGAGCAGATCGGCGGCGACAAGAACTGGGACTATCGCTACTGCTGGCTGCGCGACGCCGCCTTCACCGTCCGGGCGCTCTACGAACTGGGATACGGCGAGGAGGCGGAGGCGTTCGTGAGCTGGACGCTGCACGCGACGCGGCTCTCCTGGCCCGACCTGCGCATCCTCTACGACGTCTACGGCCGCCGTCCGCGGGCGGAGGCGGAGCTAGAGCATCTGGAAGGCTACGCCGGGTCGTCGCCGGTGCGGACCGGCAACGGGGCCGAGGGGCAGTTCCAGTTGGACGTCTACGGCGAGGTGATCGACGTCGCCTGGCAGCTCGTCGAACGCGGCGGCCGGCTGGATCGGGAGACGGCGACGATGCTGCGCGGGCTGGGCGAGACGGTCTGTCGCCGCTGGCGCGAGCCGGACAATGGCATCTGGGAGCCACGCGGCGCGCGGCGGCACCATACCCACTCGAAGGTGCTGGCCTGGGTGGCGCTCGACCGGCTGCTCGCGATCCACCAGGCGCACGGACTGGACATCCCGGTGGCGCGGTTCGTCGCCGAGCGCAGCGCGATCCGGGCCGAGATCGAGCAGCACGGCTTCGACCTCGCGCTCGGCGCCTACGTTGGGGCGTTCGGCGGCGACGATCTGGACGCGAGCGTCCTGACCATGCCGCTCTACGGCTACATCGATGGGGACGCCCTGCGCATGCGTACGACCTGGGACGCGGTCATCCGACATCTCGGCGACGGCGCGCTCGTCTACCGCTACCTGCCGTCGGAGGGGCAGCCGGACGAGGGCACGTTCGTCATCTGCGCCTTCTGGGCCGTCGAATGCCAGGCGCGCGCCGGAGACCTGGCCGGGGCGACCGCGCGCTTCGAGCGCCTGCTGGGCTACGCCAACGATGTCGGGCTGCTGGCCGAGGAGGTCGACCCGCGCGACGGCGCGGCGCTGGGCAACTTCCCGCAGGGGTTCAGCCACATCGGGCTGATCAACGCCGCGCTGGCTCTCCATCCGCCAGCGCGGGACGACGCCACGCTGCCCCGACGGGTGACAGACGACGAGGAGGTCGGGCTGCCGCGATGAACTGGACGAGCGTGCTTCTCTGGGGCTTCGTCGCTACCGTCTTCCTGACCGGCATCATGTCCGCGGCGCACGGCGCTAGGCTGACGCGGATGAGCATCCCCTACATGCTCGGGACGATGCTGACCCCGGACCACGATCGCGCCCGGCTGGTCGGCACGGGGGCGCACTTCGTCAATGGCTGGCTGTTTGCCATCGTCTACGCGGCCGCGTTCGAGAGCTGGGGGCGGGCGACCTGGTGGGCCGGCGCTGCTATCGGCCTCGTCCAGGCGGCGTTCGTCCTGACGGCCGGGATGGCCTTCATGCCCGGCATGCACCCGCGGATGGCCGGCGAGCAGCGCGGCCCGACGCCGACCCGCCAGCTCGAACCGCCCGGATTCCTCGCCCTCCACTACGGCCGCCGCACGCCGCTCGTCGTCATCCTCGCCCATCTTGCCTACGGCGCCATCCTCGGCGGGTTCTACCACCTGGCTGGATAACTGGCGTGCCACTACGCTCACATCCCCCTTGGGCCACAATTCGTGGCGGGTGTAGGGCGCGGCACGCGAGGGGGCGAGATGGCGACGATCGCGGAGCGGCTGGACGAGCTGCCGGCGACGCGATGGACGTCGGGCTTGTCGAGCGCTGGTGACCTACCTGCTCGGGTCGGCGGTGTCGGCCCTGCTGCTGGGCCGCGCCGGGGACGACCCGACGCTGCTGATCTGGAGCTGCCTGCTGTCGTTCTTCAACCTCGGCGCGTGGGGCGCAGTTGCGGCGCTACCGCACGCGCGCCGGACTCAGCCAGGCGGACCTGGCCGAGCGCGCCGGACTGACCATCTCGGCAATCAGCGTGATCGAGCGTGGCGTCCGGACACGACCCTACGCGTATACGACCCGCCAACTCGCCGACGCGTTGGGCCTTGACGGAGACGAGCGAGCAGCATTCCTCGCCACTCGTGATACGGCGGCGAGGAAGCATCCGACTGAGCCCGCCGCTGAGCCGGCAACCCCAGGGCCGACGGCATCCACGTCGATCCCACCGACCCCACTGATCGGGCGCGCGCTCGAGTTGGCCAGCCTCCGAGCGCGGATCGACCGGCCGGCCACCGGCAGGCTGACGACCATCACCGGCCTGGCCGGGATCGGCAAGACGCGGGTGGCGCTCCAGCTTGCGGTCGAGCTTGGCCCGGCATTCCCGGACGGCGTCTGGTTCGTCGCGCTAGCCCCCGTCAGCGACCCGGCCGAGGTTCCGCGGGCCGTCGCGGCGAAGCTCGGCGTCCGCGAGGCGCCGGAAGAGCCGCTGGTGGAACGGCTGATCGCCTTCCTCGCGCCGCGGCGGGCGCTGCTTATCCTGGACAACTGCGAGCACGTGCATGAGACGTGCGCGGCGCTGCTTGGCCGGCTGCTGGCCTCCTGCCCCGACCTCCAAGATCGTCGCGACGAGCCGCGAGCCGTCGAACATCGCTGGCGAGCACGTCTGGCGGCTTGGGCCGCTGGCGGCGCCAGCGGAGGGCGGCGCGGCGAGCGCGGAGCAGCTTGTGGAGATCGCGGCGGTGCAGCTCTTCGTCGAACGGGCGCAGGCCGCTACCGCGCACTTCGAATTGACCGACGAGAACGCACCCGCCGTCGCTGACATCTGCGCCCGACTGGAGGGCATCCCGCTAGCGATCGAGCTGGCAGCGGCCTGGGTACGGGTGCTCAAAGTCGAGCAGATCTCAGAGCGGCTGGCCGATGCCCTGTCCGTCCCCTCTGGCCGCAAGCGCGGTACGCCCAACCGGCAACAGACACTCCGCGCGGCGCTCGACTGGAGCTACGCCCTGCTCGACGAGTCGGAGCGGCGACTGTTCGAGCGGCTGGCGGTCTTCTGTGGCGGCTCTGACCTCGAGGCTGCCGAGGCAGTCTGTGCCGGCGACGACCTGCCGGCGGGGACGATCCTCGGACTGATGGCTCACCTCGTTGACAAGTCACTGGCACAGGTCGAGGACGATGGGCCGGTGGCACGCTACCGGCTTTTGGAGCCGGTCCGCATCTTCGCCGCGGACCGCCTGGAAGCGGCAGGTGGGGCAGAGCCACTCGCAACTCGCCACGCCGCCGCGTTTCTGGCGCTTGCCGAACGCGCCGCGCCGGAACTGCGCGGTCCGGGGCAGGTCGCCTGGCTCCAGCGCCTCGATCGCGAGCAGGACAACTTCCGGACGGCGCTGCGCTGGTTGGCCGGTCGGGGTAATACGATGGATGGGCTCCGGCTAGCAGTCGCGCTGGCTCCATTCTGGTCAGGCCGCGGCCACCTGAGCGAGGGACGCCGCTGGCTGGCGGCGATGCTGGCATTGCCGGGGGCGGCCGCGACGCCGCCGGGACTTCGCGTCGCGGCGCTGTCGCGGTCCGGCGAGTTTGCGCAGTTCCAGGCGGAGCTAGACGCTGCCGAGCGGCTGCTCGACGCGAGCCTCGATCTGGCGTGCGCCATCGGCGATGACCGGGGCGTTGCGGATGCGATGACGTGGATCGGCCTCGTCTATCGCCGCCAGTTGCGCTTCCCGGAGTCTACGCACGCATCTCAGAAGGCACTGGCGCTGTTCCGCAAGCTCAACGACCGACCCGGCGTGGCGTTCGCCCTGCTCAATCTGGGCGTTACGGCAGCATACCTGGGCGACATCGGCTACGCCCACGCGCTGCTCGACGAATGCTGAGCCTCAACCACGAGCTCGGCGACGTGCGCTTCGCCGCGATCGCCAGCACGATGCTGGGGGAGGTGAAACGCATCTTAGGCAATGATTCCCGGGCAGCAACGCTGCTCTGCGAGGGACTGGCCGGCCATCTGGCGGTTGGCGATCGCGCGTCGATCGATATGAGTCTCCGCCGCATCGCGACGCTCGCCGTGCCGACGCGGCCAGACGTCGCCGCGCGGCTCCTCGGAGTTGCCGACGCGCTGCGCGACGTCCTGGGCTCGGGCCAGCCTCCATCCCACCACTCGGACGACGACGACCTGTTGGTCGGCGTTCACGCACGACTCTCCGCTGACGACGTCGAGGCAAATCTGGCCGCGGGGCGCGCTAACTCTGGAGGAAGCCACCAGGGAGGCGCTCGAGACGGCGGCACTGGCCGGCACGCCGGCCACCGCGCCACATCACTAGCCTGACGCGCCGGCGCGCAATCCTTCCGGCCTCCGCCCTTCGGCGACAGGGGCCTCTGCTATGATCGACGTTCGACCCGGCTGCACGATCGACGGCGAGGAGAGCACTGGTGAACGACGGACTCATCGACGCCTTCAATCACAACGCCTGGGCGACCGACATGGTTCTGAACGTCTGCCGGGAATTGAGCGACGACCAGCTCGACGCCACGGCGACCGGAACCTTCGGCAGCGTCATCGAGACGCTCCGCCACATCGTCTCCAGCGAGGCGAGCTACTACCGGCGCCTATCCGGGGACACACCCGAGTGGTATTCGGACCAGCTCGAATCGGCGGACGTGGGCACGCTCGCGGGACACGCGGCCGACTTCGCCGGGCGCTGGCAGCGCTTCCGCGACGTGCCGGCCGGCGTCGTCCTGGTCCAGGCGCTGCACCACGCGGGCGAGCACCGCACCCAGGTCTGCACGACCCTGACGGCGATTGGCGTGCCGCCACTGGAGCTGGGAGTCTGGGAGTTCGCCGAGGATACCGACCGCGCCCGGCGGCGGGACGGCGGGGCGGAGTAGATGACGATGGAGCCGCGTCGCAAGAGCGTCCTGACCGACATGGACGGCGTGCTGGTGCTCGGACGGACGATCATCCCCGGCGCCGGGGAGTTCATCGCCCGTCTGATCGACGAGGCGCGTCCGTTCCTCGTCATGACGAACAACTCGATGTACCCGCCGGCCATCCTGTCGCACCGGCTGAACCGCATCGGCCTCGACATCCCGACCGAGCGAATCCACACCTCGGCGCTGGCCACCGCCCAGTTCCTCCATACCCAGCGCCCCGGCGGCAGCGCCTACGTCATCGGCGAGGAGGGGCTGTATGAGGCGCTCGAGGATGCTGGATACACGTTCGTGGACCGCGACCCCGACTACGTGGTGCTGGGCGAGACGCAGGACTACAGCTTCGAGCGCATCACCCGCGCGATCC
>DAOKZM010000040.1:0-12753 GCA_035325665.1 Thermomicrobiales bacterium
CGAGACTGGAGACGGCGCCCGCGTCGAGTTCGACGATCCGCCCAACGACCTGGACGCGCGCCTGCTCTGCCATCTGCGCTGGGACCGCCGCGAAGGCGGTTGCGACGAGCATGCCGTCGTCCGGCGCGCCGCCGGCGGCCGGAGCGAGGACAAAGGCGCGGGCATCGATGACCGTCGAGATCTGCCCGCTAGCGGCGATCGTGCGGTTCTCGAAGCTGGCCGGATCGGCGAGGATCTCGCCGATCGGCGCCGCGCCGGCTCGGACTGCCTCGACCACCAGCGACGGCTCACCGTCGAAGCGGGCAACGTCGAGCCCGTCGAGGCTGATGTCGAGCTCGTCAGCGGCATGCCGGGCGTCGAACGGCTCGATCCGGCCGGAGACCTCGACGAACTCATCAGCCGCCAACCCCTCGGGGAGGGCATTCTCTGCGCCAAGAACCAGCAGGTTCTGGCTGGCGTCGGTCAGGACGATGACGTTGGCGCTGAAGATCGTGCCGATGTAGCCGTGGGTCAGGACGGTCTCGCCGGTAAAGTCGTCGGGGCCGGCCAGCAGGTCGCCGATCGTCGCGACCGTGCCGGTGAGCGTGCCGCTGGCGACCGGCGAGGCCGTCTCGGCAGCGGGCGTCGATGATGCCGTCTGCGGCTGGCCGGTGGCGACGCTCGTGACCGTCGCGGGGGCGTCGGCGCCCTGGGCAACGGTCGCGGTCGGCGACGAGTCTGAGTTGCGCGAGCAAGCGCCGCCCAACAGAGCGATCGCCAGCAGCAGGGCGGCAGGGATAAGCCATCGCGGGCTACGGGGGATCACGTCGGGCGCCTCCTCGCGTCGGGCCGGCCACACGTGGCCGGGGCAATTCCCCGATGGATACCAGATACGGCCGCGCCGCGTCGAGGACGGCGCGAGTCGATCACGTCGCTGGCCCGTCGTCGTCCCAGCCCGGCGGGGGGACCCAGTAGGGGGTACGCATCGCGTAGCGCGGGGAGCGCGGGACCTCGTCGGCGGCGCGTGTCGGCGGATCGGTCGCGCCGATCAGCTCCCAGCCGCGCGGCAGGAGCAATGTCGCGATCGTCTCCTGGGTCCACTGGTCCGCCTCAGTGTAGAGGTCGGGCCGGCCGGCCGCATCGAGCTCCGGCTCGACCTCGACCTCGCGGACGATGTCGATCCCCATGTCCGTCTCGAGGTAGACGGTGACGCGCACGAGCGCCTCGCCATCGACGACGACCGGCACGCAGAGACCCTCGACCTGTCCGAACTTCATCGGTGATACTCCTCCGGAGACGACGGGCGTCTCGGCCACGGACAACCCTGGCGGATGATAGTGCCGACCGTCACTGCTCCCGACCGCGCCATATCCGTACGGTATCGAAGCATCCAGGCATTCCTCGGGACTACCCGTCAATGTCAAGCTGCACAGGAAACGACACATCGGAGGGTATAGCGTTGAGGTAAATAAGGTGTTTTGGCAAGCGACGAACGCGCCAAGCACGAGCATAACTTGAATCTGAATGCTACACATCGCGTGCCGGTAACAACCACGTCTTGCGTCGATGAGGATTGCCATAAGTCAATTCATGTGATACCCTGATGATGGCTCGCGCATGATGCTCGCCAAGAGAGCACAGTCATGGCGTCTGGTAGAGTATACGTGCTGGCGTCAGATGAGATCGGCTGGCCCATTGTTCGGCAGGTGATCGAGCGCCTTCCGGGCCGTCTCGAAGTTGCCATGGCAATGGGCAGTCGCGAAGCGGTCACGCCGCTGCTACGTTGGCGGCCAGACGCGCTGCTCACGGGGCGGTGGGTCGAGGATGAGTCGGTCATCCCTCTGCTCCGAGTGGTGCGCTCGCGACTGCCCGACACCACCTTCGTCATTCTTGCCGACGACTATGCCCTTCCTGAATTGCACGAACTCGCCGAAATCGGAGGAACGAGCTACCTGCTCTGGAAAGACCTGAGTGGCTCTAACCTAAGTGTCTTCCTTGACGCCGCCATCCGCGAGCGGATCCTTGTCGTATCGAACGAGGTAGCCGCAGCCTACGCCGCCAGCTACTCGATCGGAGCAATCGCCGCCCGCGGTCCATTGCTGTCGGACCGAGAGCGTGCCGTTCTGCACGGTCTTGGAGATGGATTGACGCAGAAGGAGATCGCGCTGCAACTTCAGGTGAGTCGCCGAACCGTCGAGAGCGACATCGCGCGACTCAAGAAGCGACTCGCCGCCTCGTCAGCCTTCGCCCTCGGCCTGAGGGTGGCCAAGTTGATCGACGAATAGATGCGCCCACCGACTCCCCGCGCACCGTGACTATCCTCAGATGTTCGGAAACCCGCGACGTGTCGCGGGTTTCCACGTTGCATTCGATAGAAGAATGCTCTAAACAGCAGGCAGATACACCGAGGATGAATTCTCACAGGGGCTGGGTCGATCCACGACTTAGCCGAAGTATACCTCCCCTCGTTAGGCCGCATCCTCGGAACGCCAGCGGTCAGAAGGAGGTTTCTTACGCTCGCTATCGAACTCGTTAACAGCGTCTTGGCCGGACACTACCCATGATTCCAGAAGAATCGAAAGGCTGCTCTTGCCACAACGCCGATCTCCAGAACAAACAGAGTCTTGCATGAGTCGGGAGGTAAGCATATGATCAGAAGCCGCAACGGGCTGATGCGTCTCGTTCTTTCAGTCATGCTTGGCGTCGCTATAGTATCGGCACTGTCTACCGCCGAGTTTTCTCATGCGCAATAAGACGATTCAGCGAAACCATGTACCGCCGAGCAACTCGAGTCGATGCTGAGTCAGGGAATCGACCCCGCAGACAACTGCTCAGGCTCCTTCGCGTCGTACTCGGGAGCAGTGGCTGATGGCAGCGACACACACGCCGACACTCGATCACAAGGTCTCTTATCATCGTGTCCCTACGCAACAGACGGAGACTATCCGCACAGATCCGGTACCGACGTGTCGGCACATGGTTGGTGGGATACGAGCAACTACTCGCTATGCCCCTCGCACGCCGATGTCGAGGTCTGGATTCAGGGACTCTGGTGTAACAATCCGCCGTGGGACTGCTTCTGGGTAACCGTTGCGCACAACGAGATGCGTATTAGACCCCGGAACATCTACAACGAGAGGACGACTGCTCGACGCGTCTGTGCCTCATCTATCGTTACGTCGTTCCGGAACATTGTTGACGTCGATCTGGTCGGCGTTAACGATCCGGCCGACCAGTATGTCGGTCCGTTGACAGATGTGGCGTGTCGGCTAAGTTAAGGCATAAACAAACGGCAGGAATACAGACTGCGTGGGCGGATTTTCCGGTCACGTGGTAATGGTCTTGTCGGCGGAGGCGGGGAGCGTTGCCTGGTTCGTTTGCAGCGATCGGCACCGGGGCCGACACGACGGTCTTCGTTGACGCGTTTGGACAACTCGTGCGGGACACGGACCGAAAGGATCTCGCCACCAGCGCGGTACAAGACCTCTACTCCGTTTTCGACGCGCGTGCCAGATTGATGGGTTGGTCTACTACGCCAACGATGGGTTCGTCGGCGCACCGCACAGGGTCCCGGTCACGCCGAGTGCTCTGGTGGATGCACGAGGCCGAACTGAGCAGCGAGGCCGAGCAATCACGGATCGGATGGGTGCAGGTCGGGCTCGAAAAGGGTGTTGAGGTGGCCGCGGCACTGCCCGCGCTGATCCAGTGCTTCTATGACGCACTGGGCCGATTCGGGGCAGTCGAGTTCTCTGGCCTACAGGTGACGGTAAGCTATCTGCGAGCTGGCACGGAATCGACCGCCTGGGATCTCGTTTCCGGGCTTAATTGGTTCACCGTGGCCCGGGACACTGAAGCGGAAGCGGTCATCGCGTTTGACGACGGGTTACTCGAGGGGCGAAGCGAGTCGGAGTTCGCCGCCAACCTGCGGCGAATGAGCGGCGGAACGTTCGAGTTTGACCCGCCGGTGCCCGTGCCCGCACAGAATGCGATAGCGGTTCCGGTCGAAGCGCCGATCGATGTCGACCTATCGCCTGCGCGGTTGGGAGTGTTGGTAAGGATGCCTGAGTGGTCAGCGAGCAGTGCAGCGTGGGTACTGCCAGTCGTGACTGATACCGCGCTCTCCGGGAGGGTCACTACCCGCGGCTTTGCGGTTCGGCTGACACGGGTTCAGGCTTCGTCCCGTATCCAACAACCGTAACACCCCTATCGGAGCCACAATGCCTTCTTGCTACACTTCCGAATGCGCCGTCGGGATCGTACGGCGCGCGACGGAACGTGGCAGCGAACGAGGGCGCCTACCACCATGGAACAGATGAATCACGACATCCTCGCAGGAATCAAGCTGCGGCTCGACGAGATCGGGGTGCGTCTTTGACGTGCCGGAGAAGCGGCGCGAGATCGGCGAGCTCGAAGCGCAGTCGGTCGAGCCGGGCTTCTGGGACGACGCCAACCGCGCCCAGCGGCTGATGCAGCGTCTCACTGGGATCCGCAGCCAGGTCGATGACTGGGAGCGCATGAGCCAGCAGGCGGCCGACCTGCTGGAGCTTGAGGAGCTGGCCGAGGACGACCAGGAGATGCTGGCGGAGATCACCGCCCAGACGAATGAGCTCGCCCACCAGCTCGACCAGATGGAGATCCAGCTCCTCCTCAGCGACGAGCACGACGAGAGCAACGCCCTGCTGGCGATCCACGCCGGCACCGGTGGCATCGACGCCCAGGACTGGGCCGAGATGCTCAGCCGGATGTACCTGCGCTGGGCCGACAAGCGCGGCTTCTCGACCGCCGTCCTCGACTGGACCGAGGGCGAGGAGGCGGGCATCAAGAGCACGACGATCGAGATCCGCGGGCGCTACGCCTACGGCCTGCTGAAGGGCGAGGCCGGCACCCATCGGCTGGGGCGCCTCTCGCCGTTCGACTCCGCCCACCGACGCCACACCGCGTTCGCCCTGGTCGAGGTGCTGCCGGAGGTCGATGACGACACCGAGGTCGAGATCCGCGACGAGGACATCCGCATCGACACCTTCCGCTCGTCGGGGGCCGGCGGCCAGCACGTCAACAAGACTAGCTCGGCGATCCGGATCACTCACTTCCCGACCGGCATCGTCGTCACCTGCCAGGACGAGCGCTCGCAGCTGCAGAACAAGGAGTCGGCGTTCAAGATCCTGCGCTCGCGGTTGGTCGAGCTGAAGATCCGCGAGCAGGAGGCCGAGCGCGCCCGGTTGAAGGGTGAGCACGTCACCGAAGGCTGGGGCAACCGCATCCGCTCCTACGTCCTCCAGCCGTACACGATGGTCAATGACCACCGGACCGACTTCTCGACCAGCAACGTCCAGGGCGTCCTCGACGGCGATCTGGACCCGGCCATCGAGTCGTACCTTCACCAGCAGCTCCAGGAGCAGTCGGAGCAGGTGCGTGCGGACTAGCCTCCGCGCCACGCTGCTCCTGCTCCTCGTCGTGACCGCCGCCGTCGCGGCTCCGCGGCAGGCCGGCGCCGCCGACGCGACCTTCGTCGACACCAGCGCGACGGCGACATTTCAGGAGTCGATCACCTTCAACCTCGTCGCCGAGGCGGACTCGCCGATCATCGAGGTGGCGCTGTTCTGGCAGCCGGCGGGCGATCCGGAACTACAGGCGGCCTTCCCGGAGGTCCAGCCGGACCGCCACGTCGAGGTCAGCCACGACGTGGATACCAGCGCCCAGTACCTGCCGCCCGGACTCGACATCGTCTACCACTGGCGGGTCACCGAGCAGGACGGCGACGTGACCGAGTCGGATCCCGCGACGCTCTTCTACATGGACGACGGGCAGGACTGGCGCGACCTGACCGACGGGCTGGTGACGGTCTACTGGTACAAGGGGAGCGAGAGCTTTGCGCGCGACGTCGTCGATACGGCGAATCGCGGCGTCGGGCGGCTGGGCGAGAAGTTCGGCATCGTCGCCAGCGAGCCGGTGCGGTTAATCATCTACGGAGACGAGCGCGCTTTCAACCGGGCGTTGCCGCCGAACTCGGCCGAGTGGATCGGCGGCCAGGCGCACCCCGAGTGGAACCTGATCGTCGCCGAGATCGACCCGGATAGCAGTGCCAACTCCGAGATTCGCCGCATGGTGCCGCACGAGATCTCGCACCTGATCCTCCATCAGGCGACGGCTAACCCGTTCAATACCGCACCGAACTGGCTCGACGAGGGGTTGGCAGTCTACAACCAAGAGACCCCCGACCCGCGCTTCCAGGACACGCTCGAGGACGCGGTCGCCGATGGCAAGCTGATCCCCGTCCGCGCGCTCAACTCCAGCTTCCCGACCGACCCGGACCAAGCGATCCTCTCCTACGCCGAGAGCGCCTCGATCGTCACCTTCATCGCCGACGATCTGGGCGACGACAAGCTGGCGTCGCTGGTAGCTGTCTTCCGCGATGAGGTGTCCTACGCCGAGGCGGTCGAGCGCTCGCTCGGCATGACGATCGACGAGCTGGATGCCCAATGGAAGGCATCGCTCGGCTACCAGGGCGACGCCCCGCCGGAGCTCAACCAGCCCAGCGCCAGCGAGGACGACGAGCTAACCCGCAACGAGCTGATCGGACTGATCGCCTGCACCGGCGTCGGCGCGCTGGCCGGACTGGCCCTCGGCATCCTCGGCGTTTCCAGAGTGAGACGGCTCGGACGGCAGCGCCTGGGGTAGCTCGGCAGACGAGACAGCACCCGCGAGCCTGTCTGCTCGCGGTCGCGGGTGCGTCGCTAGAGATTCGTGAGCCAGAGCGCTCATGACGACTGTCAGTTGCCCGGTCATCCGCCGCCCGGGCGACGTCAGTGTTGGTCACCGACGACGGGGCTGATGTAGACCGGGCCGACCGGAGCACCGCACGTCAGCTCGCCGCCCGCCGCGCCCGCCTGGACCGCCGCCGCGCTCGTGTACGGCATGTCGGCCGGGTCGAAGTTCGGTCCCTCGAAGCAGTGAACCCATCCGACGAGTGGCTGGTAGCCGGGGTCGCCCGGCGCGACCGAGAGGATCATGTCGTGCATCAGGCTGCCGTCGGGACAGGCTATCTGCGTCGCCGAGTCACTGTGGATGGCGTACATCACCGGCAGCCCATCGATGTCCTTGTTCTTGCGGAAGTCCGGACCGGGGCCGAAGCACCGGCTGGGCAGCTGATTCGGATTCTGGCTGTTGCCGCTGGGTCCCATCAGGGTCAGGATCTCAACACCGTTGTACCAGGCGGGCCACTTCTCCGGGGCGGTCCCGTCATGCGTGGCCACGACGCTGGCCGGCAGCAGAAGCAGAACGAGCGTGCTGATGAGGACGGCAACGCGCGTGCGTGAACGACGGGTCATGTCGAGCTCCCTTCGATGCGGGGATCGGAGCCTACCCAGCCGAGTAGCGTCTCCGATCCCTCTGCAGGACGTCGTCGACGTGCGGCTCTCGCCGGATAATGTCATCGTTTCCCCTTGGAGTGTCGGCCGTCCGGCGCCGGCCGGCCGACTTCAGCACCCTCCCGGCGATTCGAGGTGTCGCGCGGCTGCGCTGCGTCGTCGGTCGCATCCGCCGGCCTGCCGTAGGCGAACCAGCCCTGGCCCATGCCCGCCTCGTAGTAGGCCTTGAGGTCGGCGCGGCGTTCGACCGGCATCGGCAGCGGCTCCAGGTCTATGAATCCGACGCCGTCGCTCGGCAAGTAGAGGTTCTGCTCCAGGAAGAGTATGTCCTCGTTGGTAAATGGGGTTGGCGTGTTGCCGGGCAGGTAGAGCGGAACATCCTCGCCGCTCAGTGGCGTGGTGGTCTGCGTCTCGACCTCGTAGCCCGGCAAGTAGATATTCTCTTCGAGGAATCGCTGATGCTGGATCGAGACGACCGGCTCGGTCAGCGCGCCGGAGACGCCGTTCGCCTCCAGGAAGCGCGCCCAGTCGAGCGAGTAGTCCTGGACCAGCGGCGAGGATCGCAGCATGCCGTTGTCATCGCGCGAGCCAACGATGCTGCTGTCGTGCGGGTAGACATCGCCCGGGCCGCCGGTGATTGCCGGCACGCCAGTGTACGGTGGCAGTTCGGTGTTTTGCTCGAGATACCTGATGGTGTCCCCGGACGACGGCGCCACCACATCCGGCACCGCGATCGTCTCGGCGTCGTCGGACGCGCTGGTGATCGCGATCGCGGCCAGGACGCCCGCAGCGAGAATACCGAGGGTCAGCAGTAGGGCCAGAAGATGTCGTTCCAGATACTCGATCGAACCACCGTGATGCTTCGGCGCGTGAGCTTGCATGGCGTGGCTCCTTTCTGGTTCGCGCGATGCTCGTGAATCGCTCCGGCTGACCCTACGATGGGGCACTGCGCGCCAGGCCACCACGAAGGACTCACAGGACGACCCACATGTCTGCGCGACATGTGGGTCTGTTTCGAGCGTCTGCCGGAATGGGGATCTCAAACGCCGCTACGTGGGAACCAGCGGTGACGGCCCGAGTCGCCGAAGCAGCTCGTCCAGCCGATCGAGGGTCGGCCGCGCGCCGAGCGGCTCACAGATCGCGCGCGCCTCACCGGCCAGCGCTCGTGTTTCGTCCCTACGGCCCTCGGCCATCCGTAGCTCGGCCAGGGCCAGCAACGTCAGCGCCCGCTCGAACGGCGCGGCGCACGCGTCAGCCAGCGCGAGCGATTCCTGGAGGTGCTGGTCGGCTGCGCCGTAAAGCTCGGCGGCGGTCCGCAGCCCTCCGAGTATCCGATGGGCGGCCAGGATGGCGAGCGGCTGGGTCGGATCGGATGCCAGCGTCAGCGCGCGCTCGGCGTGGGCCAAAGCTCGATCGTCGCGGCCCACGGCTCGCTCGTAGCCAGCCAGGAGCAGGTTCTGGTCCGGTCGGAAGACTGTCGCGCCGCTGTCATCGAGCCAGCGCCGGTGAGCCGAGATCCATTCGGCAGCCGCGCCGAGGTCATCAGTGCCAAGCGCCAGTTCGGCGGCGATGTGCAGCAACCGGACGCCGACGTCGAACGGCGTTCGATCTGGCTCGGAGTCCGGGCCATCTGGCAACCCACGGCGGAGCATGTCCCACGCCTCGGCCACGCGGCCCTGATCGCGGGCCAGCGCGCAGATGCAGTCAAGCACGTGTGCCCAGTCCGGCGACGCGAACATGCGCTCGCCAATGGCGCGGGCGTCCGACCAGGCGCCTTCGAGCAACAGAACGTGCAGTTGCCCGTTATGCCAGCCGGCCGCCGAGATCGAGCCGTACGACTGCGTCATCCGCATCTCGGCGTCGTCCAGTAGGCGATGCCGCATGTCGAGGTCGGTAGTACGAAACGGGATCGTCACGTAGATCAGCTGGTAGTTCGCGCCGAGCCCCGCCTGCGCGTGATGCTGGATGCTGGCGTAGAGCGCCCTTGCCCGCGAGAATGCGTCATCCGCTGTGTCCGGGCGCCCGGTGAGAGCGTAGACTTTCGCAAGGCCACCCCACAGGTCTGCCTTCTGCCAGGCAAGCCCTAGCGGGCTAGCGAACAAGCTGCGCCACGGCGTTACCGACTCAGCATCCCTGGCGAGTGGTTCGCCGATTGCCGAGGCATCGGCGAGCCGGCCGAGGTGCGACAGCGACAAGACGTAGGTACCGAGCCGCGGATTCCAGTGTGCCGGTACCTTCGGAAGTTCTAGCCTCTCGGGTTGATCGCCGGGATCGATGGTGCGCTCCTCGATGATTCGGAGGAGCTCGAAGGCGTCCGGGATGTCGTCAGGCGTCAGTTGGTCGATGAGCCCGATACCCTCCGCCATGCGCGCGTCAGCCGCACGCCGCTGATGACCGAGCTGCATCGCGAGTCCGGTGTCGGCTACGGCAAAGGCCCGCAGCGCACGGTCGCCGATCTGCTGGGCAAGCGCTTCCGCCTCCCCGAGGTAGCGGATACTCTGCCCCGGGTCGGCGTAGCGCAGGAGCCGGCCGATGCGGTAGAGCAGCCAGCCGCGCTGGCGAAGGTCGGTTATCAACTCCAGCGCAGCCTCGAAGCGCTCGGCGGCACCAACCCAGGCATAACGGGCGATCGCCCGCTCCCCTGCGCGCACGAGCCATTCGGCGGCCCGAGGGTCGCCGGCACGCTGCACGTGCGTGGCGACGACGTCGGGGTCCGGATCGGTGCGCTCTAGCAGCGCCTCGGCAGTCGCCCGATGCCAGACCCGGCGGCGCAGCGGCAGCACACCGTCGTAGAGCGCCTCGCGTACCAGCGCGTGGGCGAAGCGCACGGCTTGACCGTCCGGTGCCGCCACCAGCAGCCGGGCCGCGACCGCCTCGTCGGCAACTTCCAGCAGCGCATCCTCTGCGGTGTCGCTGACGCGTGCCCATATATCGAGTGGCACATCCTGCCCGATCACGGCGGCGACCGCCAGGGCTGCCTGTGTCCCCCCGGGCAGCCGGGCAACGCGGGCCTCGATCACCTCGTGCACCAGCCGAGGGACGCGCAACGTTCCGAGATCGCCCAGCGTCCATGCGCCGGTCTCGTCCCGGCGGAGGACGGCTTCCTCTTCGAGCGTCCGCAGCAATTCGCAGACGTAGAGCACCAGTCCCTCGGCGTGCCGTTGGATGTGTTCCCCCAGCCGGCCCTGCTCGCCGCCCGCCAACCCGTAGCGGCTGGCGGTCAGGTCGGCAACTTCTGAGTCGGCCAAACGCGGCAACTCGATCCGATGCACGTCTGCCTCGCGCACCAAGGCCGGCAGCACCGGCATCAACGGATGGCGACGGTGCAGTTCGTCCGAGCGGTAGGTACCGACCAGCAGCAGCGGGACATCGCCTATCCGCCGGCCGACGAAGCGCAGCAGGTCGAGGCTGGCCGAATCCGCCCAGTGCAGGTCTTCGAGGATGAGCAGGAGGGGGCGATGAGCGGCGATGAAGCGCAGAAACCCGGCGACAGCGTGGAAGAGGGCCGGCTGGCCGGCCAGGCGGGCGATACCGGCATCGTCCCGGAGGGCGGCGGGGAGTACCGACAGGCCGGCCGGCGGCACCCAACTGCGCAGTGCCTCCAACCAGGGACCGTAGGGTGGAGTCGTCGTCAGGTCGTAGCAGTGCCCAAGGAGGACCGGTGCGCCGGCCGCGCTAGCCCGATGCGCCAGCGCACCGGCCACCGCGGTCTTGCCGATGCCGGCCTCGCCGCTGAGCAGGACCAGACGGCCATGTCCGGTCAGCATGTCGTCCAGCACGCCGCTGAGCACGCGCAGTTCCCGGTCGCGGCCGACGAGGAGGGCTGGCGGGACGGGCATACGTGGCCCGGCACGCGACGGGGAGCGGGGCTGGCTATTTGGCGCGGACCGTGCGACCCGCCGGCGCGCCTGCTCCCAACGCCGTCGCTCGTCAGGTGGCAGGCCGAGCGCGTTGGCTAAGAGGTCGAGCGTGTCCTGGCGCGGGGCGCGGTTGATGCCGCGTTCGAGGTCGCTGATCGCACGCGTGCTGATCCCGGCATGCTCGGCGAGCGCCTCCTGCGTGAGCCCGGCGTCACGTCGCGCCTGACGCAGGAGAGCGCTGAACTGGGGACAGCCATCGTCTGCCATCGACCGATCTCCGTCCCGGGTGCCGGAACACGATCAGCATAGCATCAACACAGTGGTTGCGCGATAGGCCGTGGAAGACAGTAGCGACATACGCGTTACGAAATCGTTACGGACCAGTGATCGCGCGACCGAGGTCGCTTGGCCTGGCGCCGCTTCAGCCCTCCGGCGGCGTCGTGACGAACGCCCGCAGCAACCTCAGCGAGGCATCGAGGTCGCGGACATCGATCATCTCGAAGGCGGAGTGCGTATAGCGCGTGGCCGGACCGAGCAGCGCGGTCGGGATGCCCTGCTTGATCAGCGCCGAGCCGTCGCTGCCGATCTGCTCGTAGACGGCGTGCTGGACCGGGATGTCGTTGGCGGCGGCGATGTCGGTCAACCGGTCGATCAGCCGGACGTCGTAGTGGACGTGGGCGTCCTTGTAAACCAGCGTCGGGCCGGCGCCGAGGACGGTCGGCATCAGGCCAGACGAGACGGTCGGGATGTCGCCGACCAGCCCGTTGTCCAGCGCGATCGCCAGGTCGGCGTCCACCTCGGGGCGCAGCGATAGCGATCCGACCAGTCCGATCTCCTCCTGGATCGTCGCGGCGAGATAGAGATCGTAGGCCAGCGCCCCCGGCTCGACCGCATCGAGCAGCGCCGTCATCAGGGCCAGCGCAACCCGGTCGTCGATCGCCTTGCCGTAGAGCCGCGTACCGAGACGGCGAACCGGCGGGTTCCAGACGACGCTCGCGCCGACGTGGACGCCCATCGCCAGCGCCTCGTCGCGCGAGGCCGCGCCAACGTCGACGAACAGGTCGTCGAGGTCCACCCGCTCGCGCTCGCGTTGCCGCGGGGTGAGGATGTGGCCACTGGCCGCAGCGAACAGCCCCTCGAGTTGCCCGCCGCGCGCGACGACGAGGGCCGGCTGGCCGACTGGGTAGCGGTGCGTGACGTTGGTGTTCGGCGCCTGGCCGTTTGAGAGCCAGAGGAACCCGTCGGTGTCGATCGAGCGGACGACGAACGACAGCTCGTCGGCGTGGCCCTGAATCAACAGCTTCGGCCCGCTGCCGCCAACGTGGGCGAGCAGGTTGCCGACCTTGGCGTCCCAGACGCGCTCGCACCTCCCCGCCCAGCGCTCGCGCAGCCAGTCCATCACCGGCGCCTCGCGCCCGGTCGGCCCAGGAATCGCCATCAGCTCGACCAGCATCGCTTCGACGTCCATCGAACTGCTCCTTCTCCCTATCCAACGAACTATCCAACGAACGAAATGAGGGCCAGAAGCCGGCCCCTCGTCCTGTCAT
>DAOKZM010000041.1:0-2135 GCA_035325665.1 Thermomicrobiales bacterium
AACGACATGCTGAGGGACGGGGTAGGCAGTCCAGGTCGCCGAGATGATCGGAAAGAACGGCATTGGCTCGCCGAGCGTGACCTCGAAGGTGAGGTCGTCGACCGCCTTGACGCCGAGCTGATCGGTCGTCATCTCGCCCTTGGCGATTGCCTCACCATTCTCGATGGGGTAGAAGATCGCCGCGTACTTCGAGGCGGTAGCCGGGTCCATGACGCGTCGCCATGAATACAGGAAGTCGTTCGCATTGAGTGGCGTGCCGTCGGACCACTGCATGTCCGGCCGGATCTTGTAGGTCCAGACCGTGCCGTCCTGGTTCGCCTCATAGCTCTCAGCCATCGCTGGCTCGGGCTGGCCGTCTTCGGGGCTGATGACCACCAGGCCCTCGAAGAGCTCGCTGAGCGACCATGGGCTGCCGGTGATCCCAGGGTCGATGTCCTCCGGCTCGACCGCGCCGTATCGGAAGACGCCTCCCGACGCCTGCTCGCCGGTCGTCGCGGTCGGCTCGGCGGCGGCCGTCGTCGGCTGGCCGGCTGCCGCGGTCGCGGCGGCCGTCGGCTCCCCAGCCGCCGGTGTCTCGCCAGCGGGCGCAGTCGTCGCGGTTGCATTCTCGTCATCGTCGCCGCCGCAGGCGACGAGCAGGCCCGCGACACCAACGGCGGTGGCCCCGAGGAATCCCCGGCGGGTCACAGTGGTGCGGGACAGTAAACGTGACAGGTCCACGGCATCTCCTCCTACTTCGACCGAATATCTCCATGGCGCGGTGCTGGACGTCAGCGCTGCACCCAGGGATCGAGGGCATCGCGCAGGCCATCGCCGACGAAGTTGAACGACAGGACGGTCAACGATAGTGCGACAGCGGGCGAGACCAGGATGTGCGGATACGAGCGCAGTTGGGCGACGCCGTCCGAGATCATCGAGCCCCACGAGGGGGTCGGGACGGTGACACCGAGGCCGAGGAAGCTGATGCCGGCCTCACCGAGGATCGCTGCCGGTAGCCCGAGGGTCGTCGCGACGATGATCACCGGCAGTGTATTCGGCAGGAGGTGGCGGGAGATGATCCGGCGGTCGGTCGAGCCGATGCAGCGCGCGGCCTCGACGAACTCCTTGTTACGCAGCGAGAGGATCTGCCCGCGCACCAGGCGCGACACGGTCAGCCAGGAGACGAGGCCCAGGCCGATGTAGACGCCGAGCAGCCCGCCGGTCGCGCGATCGAAGGTCTTGAGCGGCAGAAGCACGCCGCTATCGACCGTCTGAAACTGCGCGCGCAGGTAGGTCATGATGATGATGACGAAGAGCAGATTGGGGAACGCGTAAAGGACGTCCACCACGCGCATGAGGAACGTGTCGACCTTGCCGGGAAAGTAGCCAGCGACCAGGCCGACTGGCACGCCGATGGCCAGGATGACGATCTGGACGACGACGCCGACCAGCAGCGACACCCGAGCTCCATAGATGAGCCGGCTCAGAATGTCGCGTCCGAGTTGGTCGGTCCCCAGCAGATGCTCGCGACTGGGCGACTGGGTCACCGCCAACAAATCCTGCTCGGCGTAGCCGGTCGGCGCCAGAAGAGGGGCGGCGATCGCAACCACAGTGATGAACACGATGAATACCAGGCCGACGAGCGCCGCGCGATTCCTGCGGAAGCTGCGCCAGGCGTCGCCGGTCAGCGTCCGGGTCGGACGCGCCGCCGTCGCCGAAAGCGCCGCGCTGGCGTCGGACTGTTGTGACGTCGCGTTCGAGACCATGCCGTCAGGCTCCATCGTTCCGCTCAATAACTGATCCTCGGGTCCAGGAGTCCATACATCAGGTCGACGATCAAGTTCATAATACTCACCGCGACCGCGAAGAGCAGCGTCGTCGCCAGGATCACCGGATAGTCGCGCACCGCGATGCTGCGGACGAAGTAGCGCCCGATCCCTGGCACGCCACAGACCGTCTCGACGAAGAACGAGCCGGTGGCGACTGCCGCGAACTGCAGTCCCATAATGGTGACGACCGGGATCAGGGCATTGCGCAGGGCGTGGCGCACGATCACACCCGTCTCGGCCAGCCCTTTCGCCCTCGCGGTCCGGACATAGTCCTGCTGAAGCACCTCGATCAACGCCGAGCGCGTGTAGCGCGCCAGTGCCGCCGCC
>DAOKZM010000041.1:2145-12661 GCA_035325665.1 Thermomicrobiales bacterium
CGAGGGTCGGGATGATCGCTTGCTTGCTGAAGATGCCGTCCCAGCCGCCGGTCGGCAGCCAGTGAAGCTTCGAGGCGAAGAGCAGGATGAGCAACGAGGCGACGACGTAGGACGGGGCCGACACGCCGACGATCGCGCCGAACGTTGCGAAGTAGTCGATGGGCGTGTTGCGACGCACCGCGCCGATCGTGCCGGCGGTAATTCCCAGCACGGCCGCGACGATCATGGCCGCGATTCCCAGCTTGAGCGAGATTGGCACGAAGTCGCGCAGGATGTCGATCACATCCCGGTTGCGCTGGGCGTACGACGGACCGAAGTCGAGCCGCACTGCGTCCGCTAGGTAATCGACGTACTGGCGCCACATCGGCTTGTCGAGCCCGTAGGCCTTGTTGAGCGACTCGATCGCCTCTTGCGAGATCGGCTTGTCGCCGGTGTCCCACGGTCCCCCTGGTGTGGCATGGATGAGCAGGAACGTAATCGTATAGACCGTCAACAACGTCGGAATCAGCAAGAGGACACGACGTACCGCGTATTGACCCATTGAGGCTACCCTGTCAGGTGTCCGCGCGGCCTCTGCACAGGCCTGGTTAGCGGGCGGAATGCCGGACTTCAGAACGGAACACGAATCGCGAGACTGGAGTCGCGAATTGCGCGCGATGCTAGCAGCATACGATATGCCCGTCAACGGCGCGCGGCGCGTTGACCGGACACCGCCATCAACCGCGCCTACTTTCGGCGGGAGCGGGGCAATCCTCAGGATGGAGCCAGCCCAGATGCCTGCTTCCTAGCCGCGGAGCCAGCGCCGGGCGCGCGTCGTCGCGCGCCGCCTCATCGGTCGACCTTGACAGCGCTGCGGCTGGCCCGTACCATGGCGGCATTATGGAACAGACGGTCACTGACCAGTCGAATAGCACGGTAGAGCAGCAGCCATCGTACTGGTGGTTCTATTTCTACTTTATCCCTCCGGCGTCGCTGGTGGGCTATTCGGGGTTGAGCAGATAACCGTCTAGCACATACCAGGGGCGTCGGAGGGGCAGAGGCAACAACCTCTGCTTTTTTGTTGCTCGATTTTCCGGCGGATATCGCGGCAGTGTGGGAAGGTGCGGGAGAGACATGATCATCACGATGCGTGACGACAGCGACCTCGACCAGCAACGGCGGGTCGTTCGACACATTCAAGAGCGCGGATTCCAGACCCACGTCCTCGGCCGCGGCGGCGATACCGTCATTGGCGTCTCCGGCCGGACAGTGACGCCCGTCCTTCGTGAGGAGTTCGCCGGGCTCGGCGGCGTCGCGTCCGTCACCCCGGGAACCCGCCCGTACATGCTGGCCCAGCGCGAGGCGCGGCCGGGTGGCACGCGCGTCTACGTCGGCAATGTCGTCATCGGTGCTGACGATCCGGTGATCATGGCCGGGCCCTGCGTCATCGAGGGTCACGACCAGATGATCGAGGCGGCGCAGGCGGTCAAGGCGGCCGGCGCGACGATGCTGCGCGGTGGGGCGTACAAGCCGCGGACATCCCCGTACTCCTTCCAGGGGCTCGGCGAGGATGGACTGAAGATCCTGGCCCTGGCCCGGGACCTGACGGGGTTGCCGGTCGTTACCGAGGTGATGGAGCCGGACCAGGTCGAGCTCGTCGCCCACTACGCCGACATGCTCCAGATCGGCTCGCGCAACATGGCCAACTTTCCGCTGCTGCGCCGCGCCGCAACGGCCGGCAAGCCGATCCTGCTCAAGCGCGGCTTCTCAGCGACGGTCGAGGAGTGGCTGATGTCGGCCGAATACCTGCTGGCCGGCGGCAACGATCAGGTCGTCCTCTGCGAGCGCGGCATCCGCAGCTTCGACACGGCGACCCGCTTCACGCTCGACCTGAACGCCGTCCCGCTCGCCCGCGAGCTGTCCCATCTGCCGGTCGTCGTCGACCCGAGCCACGGCACCGGGCGGCGCGAGCTGGTCGAGCCGATGGCGCTGGCCGGGATGGCGGCCGGGGCGCACGGGCTGATCGTCGAGGTCCACCCGTCGCCGGACGAGGCGCTCTGCGACGCCCAACAGTCGATCGCGCCGGATGTCCTCGACCGCATCGTCACCCGGGCGATGGCGATTGCCGACCTGCTGGCGCCCGCGCCGCGGGTGACATCAATCACGGCCCTGGCCGCGGACTGACGACATCGGCTAGCTGCTGGGGGAGTGACTATCCGGCACGAGGACGGCAAAGCCGTCCGCCAGGTCGTAGAAGATGGCGGAGCGGGGCGCCCGGACGATGCGCCAGCTCATCCAGAGGTCCCCGATCGCGCCGGCCGCGTTGATGACGGCGAAGAAGATCGCCGCGTTCGCGACCGACTCCCAACGCGCGGCGACGAAGACCGCCAGCACCGTCAGGACGACGAGCGGCGCCAGGCCAACCGCGAGGTACTGCCACTTGCCGAGCGGCTCGCGGAAGGTAGTGTAGGCGAATCCGGCCCCGACCCCGTAGGCCGGCTTGACGCCGACGAGCATGCCGGCGAGTCCGTGGACGAGCTCGTGGAGCACCGGCACCGCCACCAACGCGATGAGGGCGCCGAAGACGAAGGTCTTGAGGTTGATCGTGAAGCTCGATCCTTCGGGGCCGCCGGCCAGGACGACCAGCCCGACAATCACGTACCACCAGACCGGGATCAGCACAAAGCCGAGCACCGTCAGCGGTCCCATATTCAACCGCTCGCGCGATAACTCGACATAACCCGGACGTTCGGGCGGCTCTGTCCGTGGCGGGTCGCCGATCCAGGGACGGATGGAGCGGCTCGTCTCTGCGGTCACGTCTGGCTCCTCGTCGCCGGTCGCGGCCCGGGCTGGCCGCGCCAATCGTAGCAGTGCCGGCCGGGGGGCGCTGCTATACTCCGGGCCGGCCTCGAATCACGCATCAGGATCCAATCAGATGGCATCGACAACCAATCGCACTCAGGGGAGCGACGCCGCGCCACCGGCGGCAAGGACGATCGTCGCCGGGACGGCCGGACACGTCGACCACGGCAAGTCATCACTCGTCCGGGCGCTCACCGGCATCGATCCCGACCGGCTTCGCGAGGAGCGCGAGCGGGAGATGACGATCGACCTCGGCTTCGCCTGGCTGCCGCTGCCGGGCGGGACGTCGCTGAGCATCGTCGACGTGCCGGGCCACGAGCGCTTCATCAAGAACATGCTGGCAGGAGTCGGCGGGATCGACCTGGCGCTGCTCGTCGTCGCCGCGGACGAGGGGCCGATGCCGCAGACCGCCGAGCACCTGGCGATCCTCGACCTGCTGGATGTCCAGCACGGCATCGTCGTGCTGACCAAGCGCGACGTCGTTGATGCCGAGTGGCTGGAGCTGGTCACCGAGGAGACCCGCGAGCGTCTGGCCGGAACCTCGCTGGCCGACGCACCGATCGTCGCGGTCGATTCGCTGTCCCGTGCCGGGCTGGACGACCTGATCGCGAAGCTCGACGAGCTGGTCGGCACGCTGCCGGGCCGGCCGGCGGCAGGCCGCCCGCGGCTGCCGGTTGACCGGTCGTTCACCGTCGCCGGCTTCGGGACCGTCGTCACCGGGACGCTCACCGGCGGCACGCTGGAGGTCGGCCAGGAGGTCGAGCTCGCGCCGAGCGGAGTTCGCAGCCGCATCCGCGGGCTGCAGAGCCACGGACGGAAGACCGAGCGGGCGCTGCCCGGATCGCGCACCGCGGTCAACCTAACCGGCGTGGATCGCGAGGCGATCAGCCGCGGCGATGTGCTGACGAGTCCCGGCTGGCTGCGGCCCACCGCGCTGCTCGACGCGCGGCTACGGGTGATCGCCGACGCCCCCGAGTCGCTGGAGCAGAACGAGCCGGTCGACGTCTTCATCGGCGCTGCCGAATCGCCGGGACACCTGACGCTCCTCGACGCCGAGCGGCTAGCGCCGGGGACGGAAGGCTGGGTCCAGATCCGGCTCGACCAGCCAGTCGCGGCGGTGGCCGGCGACCACTTCGTCGTCCGCCGCGCCTCGCCGAGCCAGACGCTGGGCGGCGGGCGCATCGTCGACACGAACCCGCGCCGCCACCGGCGCTTCCGGACCGAGGTCCTCGACGATCTTCAGACGCGGGCCAGCGGGACGACCGAGGAGCGGCTGGTCCAACTGCTGGCAGACGCGCCGCTCGAGCTACGAACGCTGGCCGAGCGGCTCGGCGTCGACCTCGACGCGATCCGAGAAGCAGTCGCGGCGGTGACCGACCTGATCGCGCCAATCGGCGCCGGTGACGACGCCGTGCTCGCGCCAAATCGGCTAGTCGCCCGCCGCGAGCAGATCGAAGCGGAGCGCCACGCCGTCGGCCGGCTGCTCGCGGACTACCACCGCCGCTGGCCGCTGCGGCGGGGGATGCCGCGCGAGGAGGTCAAGAGCCGGCTGTCGGTCCGCGGCCGCGCCGCCGACGCGGTGCTGCAGACGCTTGCGACCGGGGGCGACATCGCCGATCTGAGCAGCCTCGTCGCGCTCCCCGGCCACCAGATCACGCTGTCGCCGGACCAGCAGCGTCAGGCCGACGCCTACCGCGCCGCGCTCGCCGCCGACCCGGTCTCGCCCCCGGCGCCCGACGCATTTGGCATCGACGCCGACCTGCTCGCGGCGATGGTTGAGCTCGGGATGGCCGTCCGGATCGCCGAGGGTATCGTCTACGGGGTGGACGAGTTGGCCACCATCGAAGCGCGCGTCCGCGAGATCATTGACGAGCGCGGCAGCATCACGCTGGCCGAGTTTCGCGATGCCTTCGGCACCAGCCGGAAGTACGCGCAGGCGGTGCTCGAATACCTCGACCAGCAGCGCGTCACCCGCCGGGTCGGCGACGCGAGAGTCCGCGGGACGGCCTGACGTGCGCCGCCTCTACGTCGCGCCGCACCCCGACGATGTCGCCCTGTCCTGCGGCGGGGCGGTCGCGACCGAGGCGCGCGAACGAGCGACGACGATCGTCACCGTCTTCGCCGGGCAGCCGACCGCGGAAGCGGGCGCCTACGCGCGGATGCAGCACGAGCGCTGGGGGCTCGGCCCCGACGAGGTGGCCGAGCGCCGTCGGGTCGAGGATCGCTGCGCCGCCGCGGCGCTCGGTAATTCCGTGGAGCCGGTCTGGCTGGATGAGCTGGACGCGATCTACCGCGACCCGCGCTATGACTCGGACGAGATGCTCTTCGGGAAGATCCTCGACGAGGACATGCCAACGATTGATCGCGTTGCCGAGGCACTGGCGGCGTTTAGCCCAGAGGAGCTAGTCGTGCCGCTGGCGATCGGACAGCACGTCGACCACCAGATCGTCCTCCGCGCCGCCCGCCGGCTGGCGGCGCGCGGCGTCCGCGTTTGGGCCTACGCCGACCTGCCGTACGCTCTGGACCGGCGCGCCCTCACGCCCCGGCTGGCGTCGGGTGTCGCCCGCGAGGTGCGTCTCGTCCAGCTGGACGACGACGCCTTCGAGCGCAAGTGCCAGGCGATCGCCTGCTATGCCTCCCAACTGCCGGTCATCTTCCGCGACTGGGGCGATCACCGCGCCGCACTTGACAACTACCACCGCTGGGTTGGCGGTGGTGAGCGTGCCGAGGCGCAGTGGCGCGTCACGCCGGCACGCCGGACGCGATGACTTCGCGTCCGGGGTGGCGCTCTGCGGAGCGCGGACAGACCGAGGTCTGTCCCTACGAAGATATTGCGCGCGCGGCGTTGATGGCGTCTCGGAGGGCCGTCGCGGCTGTGCGAGCGGCTTCCTGGAAGTCGCGGCCGGACGAGGCGTAGGAGATCGCGCGGCTGGCATTGACCAGGATCCCGTAGCCGTCGGCGTCAAGCCCGGCAGTTACGGCCGCGGCGAGGTCACCCTCCTGTGCGCCGACGCCTGGGATGAGGATCGGAAGCTCCGGCGCGGCCTGCCGTATCTCGGCGAGCTGGCGCGGCCAGGTTGCGCCGGCCACCAGCCCGACGTTGCCGCCCGAGCTCCAGTCGCGGGCGTGGCGGACGACCGCCATCGTGACCGTCTCGCCGCCGTCGTCGCCGACCAGCAGCCGATCCTGCAGCATGCCGCTGCCGGGGTTCGAGGTCTTGGCGAGCACGAAGATCGCCCGGTCCGGGTAGACCAAGAAGGGCTCGAGGGAGTCGCGGCCGAGGAACGGGTTGACTGTCACCGCGTCATAGCGCCAGGTCTCGAACACGGCCCGCGCGTAGCCAGTGCTGGTTACCGAGATGTCGCCCAGCTTGGCGTCGAGCAGGACCGGGATGTGGGCCGGGACATCGTCGCGCAGGCGCGCCAGCGCCTCGACGCCGGGGATACCGTACTGGAGGTAGAAGCCCATGTTCGGCTTGTAGCAGCAGGCCAGGTCGGCCGTCGCCTCGATGATCGCCCGGTTGAAGCCGGCGACCGCCTTGGGAGACCGCGCGACGCCGTCAGGGAAACGCGCGATATCCGGGTCGAGCCCGACGCACAGCAGCGAACCCTGAGACTCCTGGGCGGCGCGCAGCCGCTGGGCGAACGTGCGCGTCTCAACAGCCACGAGCAACCCTCCCGCCGCGGTCGCCCGCGGATCTGAACGTACGGCTCATCGTGACGATGATATACTCGCTCGAGGCTCACAGACCAACCGGGTCCGCGCCGCGCCCTCCACCGATCCAGGCGCTCTGAAGGCATCCCGGTCTGGGACGGCAGGGGGGACAGACAACGATGGCGACGACCGCTGGCTCATCGACCGCTCCAACCGTCTCGGACATCCTCGCCGCTCGCCTCGTCGTCAGCCGCTATCTCCCTCCGACACCGATCATCCGCTCGCCCGCGCTCGACGAGCGCGTCGGCCTCGACCTGACGCTGAAGTGCGAGAACATGCAGCCGGTCGGCGCGTTCAAGGTGCGCGGCGGCATCTATTTCATGAGCCAGCTTGACCCCGAGCAGCGCGCCCGCGGCGTCGTCACCGCCTCAACCGGCAACCACGCCCAGTCGATCGCATACGCGGCCCGCGAGTTCGGCGTCCGCGCCGTGATCTACATGCCCGAGGTCAACAACCCGGACAAGGTGGCCGCGACCCGCCGGCTGGGCGCTGAGGTGATCGAATCCGGCGTGGACTTCGACGCCTGCCGGGCCGAAGCGGAGGCCCGCGCCCTGCGCGACGGCATGCGCTACATTCACCCAGCCAACGAGCCGTGGCTGCTGGCCGGCGTCGGCACCTACGCGCTGGAGTTGATCGAAACGGCCCCCGACCTGGACACGGTCATCGTGCCGGTCGGCGGCGGCTCGGGGGTGTGCGGCACTGCGATCGTGTTCAAGGCTATGCGCCCACAGACGCGGGTCATCGCCGTCCAGACGCGCAACATGCCGGCTGTCTACGAGTCGTTTCCCCAGAAGCCCCTCGTCTCGCTGGAAGGTGGCAACACGTTCGCCGAGGGCCTGGCGACCCGCGTGGCGTTCGAGACGCCGTTCCGCATCATGCAGGAGCTGGTGGACGACGTCGTCCTCGTCTCCGAGGAGGAGATGCGCCAGGCGATGGTGCTGCTACTGGACAAGGCGCATCTCGTCAGCGAGGGCGCGGGTGCGTCATCATTGGCCGCTGCCCGCATGCTGGCGGACGACCTTCGTGGGCAGAAGGTCGGGCTCATCGTCAGTGGGGGCAACGTGACGCTCGACACGCTCCGGCGGGCCATCTGCAACGACGCGCCCTGGCAATAGGGCCGGAGCGCGGACCTGCTACGATCACGGGCCGATGTGGGGGAGGGATCGACAGCCGATGCTGGATATGTTCAGTCGATGGCTGCGACGATACCAGGGCATCGAGGCCAATCCGCTCTATCGCCTCGCAGCGGATGTCACGATCGGCCGGATGCCGCTCGACCGCGCGCTCGGCGCCGCCCAGTCGTTCCAGGTCAACGGCCGCATCGCGGACGGTGATCTGATCGAGCTCGACCATCAGGTCAAGTTCGAGTCCCGCGTCAACCCGGAGTTCGCGCTGACCCTCGCCCGCCTGAACGTCGCGACCGCCCAGGCCAAGGGGTTCGAGAAGGTCCTAGTGGATCTGCACCTCCGCGTCGCCGACCTCCTGATCCACGATCGCGACGAGTACGAGCGCGAGCATCACCTGCGCGAGGCGTTGCTGACCGCCCAGCGCATCTCCTACGTGGCCGGCCAGAAGCGGGCGCTCAACCGGCTGGCGCGTGGCGCGTTCGAGCGCGGCGAGACGGAGATGGCGCGCGACCTGCTCATCCAGCAGCTCGACGCCGGCCGCGAGGAGAGCGACACCCGCGACGATATCCAGACCGCCATCCTGCTGGCCGACATCTCACTCTCGGACGGCGATGTCGCCAACGCCCACGACCTCTACCACCGCGCCGCTCGCAGCGCGCGGCGCATCGGAGACTTCTCCAGCGCGGTGGACGCGCTGCTGCGCCAGGTCGCGATCCTGCGCGAGCGCGGCGACTTGCATGGCTGTCTGATGCTGCTCCAGCAGGCCAGTGACGCGGCCGACCGCACGGTCGATGACGCGCTCCAGGCCGAGGTTGCCTTCCGGACCGGCGCGCTGATGCGCGAGCTGGACATGCCCGAGCCGGCCGCTGAGCGGCTCGGCGTGGCGCTCGACCGCGCTCGCCGGCTTGGCGACCTGTCGATGGAATCGCGGGCGCTCGGGATGCTCTCGCGCCTCGACCTGCAGCTCGACCGGCGCGACGACGCGCTGCGCCACTTCGACGAGGTCATCGCGCTCGAAACCCGGCTCGGCAACCGAACCGAGGTCGCGCGCGCGCGCCTGTCGCGCGGCCAGATCTACCTCGATGCCAACCGGCCAGCCGAGGCCATCCGCGAGCTCTCCGACGCTCGCGACCTCATCCGACAGGTGGACGACCCGCAGTTCAGCGTCCAGGCGCATGGACTGCTCGGCCGCGCGCTGATGCTGGCCAACCGCGAGACGGAGGCGCTGAACGAGCTGGAGAGCGCCGTCCACGGCGCGCGGGCGATCGGCGATGTCCCAGGCGAGGCGCACTGGCTGATCGCGGCCGGCGAGGCGATGCTGCGCTCGGGAGAGAGCGAGCACGCGTCGGCTCTCGTCGAGCGCGCCGAGGAGCTTGCCCGGATGACCGACGACAACGCGCTGCGGGCTGAGGTCTTCAACCTCGCCGGCCAGGTCGCGCTCGTCGAGCGACGGCTGGGGGACGCCGAGGACGCGTTCACGTCAGCGACCGCCGCCGCCCGCGCCGCCGGGATGCCGGGGCAGGCGCTGCATTACCTGCCGCTACTGGCGCGGCTGGCCGCCGAGTCCGGCGAGATGGATCAGTCGCTTCGCTACCTCGACGCCGCGATCGACGAGGCGGCCAGCGCGGGGGAGCCGGGTATGATCCCGCGGCTGCACGCCCAAGCCGCGCGGCTGCTGGTCCAGTCCGGCAAGCGCGAGGCCGCCGAGCAACGCTACATGCGCGCCGTCGACGTCGCCGCCGAGCGCGGCGACGACCTCGCGCGTGGCCGGGCGCTACAGGGCATCGCGGCGATCTACGACACGGCCGGCGACCTCGAGACCGCGCTGGACTTCTACCGCGACGCGCTTCAGGCTGCGACGATCGCCGACGACGAGCGGACGATCGCCACCGCCCACTACAACATCGGCGCGATCCTCGTCGACGAGAACCGCGACGACGAGGCCCGCAACCACCTCATCCAGGCACGCGACCATGCCGAGCAGCTACGCGACTTCGCCCTCGGTGACCGCGCCCGGTCGCTGCTGCGTCTCCTGACGCCGCCGTCCGCCCCGTTCTCCGTCTGGGACGACGAGTCGATCGACTTCCCGATCAGCGAAGAGCCCAGCCGCCCACGGCAGTCGCCGCCGCTCTACTGAGGCGTCGCCCGGCGGAGCCGCTCATTCGGATGACATTCAGTCACAAATCCGTCCCCAAACCACTTGACCCCGGCATGTCAAAGATGCAGACTGAAGGGGCACACGGTTGGACGCTCGAACGGTGTGAGACACCGGCGCCGGGTCAACCCGGACCGTGCTGCGTCGTGCGCCGCGCATGCCCTCCTGGCACGCTCTCATCCGGCATCGACCGGCGCCGATAGCGGACGAACCAGCGCTCGGGACGTGGCCAGCCCCGCGCGCCATCTGACCAGACGAGCCGGCCACCCGGCCCGCGTGCCGGGACGACTCGACCGCGCGACGACGGCCCCGCCCTGCTCGACGAAGCACACCCGGCCCGTCGCGTCGACGATGCATCTTCGCCGCTGGCGCGGCATGCGCGGAGCGTGTCGCGAACACTCCAGTGGGCTGAGAGGACGACGCTTCGTGGAACTGCTCGTGGGGCTCGTGCTTAGCCTCACCGCCGCGGTCGTCGGGGCGTGGCAGATCACGCGCCGCGACCGGCCGCTCCACGGGCCGATCGACGACGGCACGCTCGGCCTGCCGCGCGTCCAGCGCTGGAACGAGAGCTATCGGCCGCCGCGCCTCCAGCGCCTGCGCTCGCGCTCCCCGCGGTTCGAGCTGAGCCGGTTCGCCATCGCGCTCCTGGTGATCGTGGTGGTAGTCGGCGGCGCAATCG
>DAOKZM010000042.1:0-12551 GCA_035325665.1 Thermomicrobiales bacterium
AGATGTAGCCGGCCAGCGCCGCCACCTCGGCGACTACCCAGCCTGGCCCACGCAGCCCGAGCGCTAAGAGGAGCGTGCCGACGCTGGCGACCACGAGCGTGACGTTCCAACCGCTGACCGCCGTGATGTGCGATAGGCCGGCCTGCCGGACCTGATGCTCCTCGCGCCGGGTGAGCGCTGAGTCGTCGCCGACCAGCAGGCCCAGGGCGAGCGCGCCCTCCGAGCCGCCAACAGTTCCCCGGACGGTGTTGTCCAGCCAGCCGCGCAGCCGCGCTCGTCGTCCCTCGAGTCCCTCGGCGCGGCGCACGACCGTATGTGACGAGACGAATAGGATGCTGGCGTCGGCGCCATCGACCCTGGCGACAACGCGGACGGCGTCCCCGCGCTGATAGCGCGGCCAGGCTCCGGCCAGCATCGCCGATCGTCGTTGGACACCTTCCGTGTCGCGCCACTCGACACGAGCGTGGAGACCGCGCGAGTTCTGCTGTGGGTCGGACGCGACGACGACGGTCGTCCGAACTCGCTCGCTGCCAACGTATGCCGGGGTATTCGGCTCCTGGGTCAGGAACGCGGCAGTCCCACCGACGACGCTTCCGACGAGGAGGACGGCGCCAAGGATTCGTGAGTAGCCGTTGACCAGCGCGATGATGACCAGCAGCCCGGCGACAAGGAGC
Source organism: Thermomicrobiales bacterium (assembly GCA_035325665.1). Lineage (GTDB taxonomy): Bacteria > Chloroflexota > Chloroflexia > Thermomicrobiales > CFX8 > JAMLIA01. The sequence continues at coordinate 675 of DAOKZM010000042.1, forward strand.
ACCGCCGCCACTGTGGCGCCTGCGTCGGCCAGACGCGCGCCGGCGATGATGCCGAATGCGGCGACGAGTCCCATCTCACGGTCCGACCGTGACGAGCGGTCGCAACACCTCAACCATCCGCTCGGAGATGCCGCGAATCTCGGCGAGCTGATCTACCGATGCGAATGGGCCATTCGTCAGGCGATACTCGACGATGCGTTCGGCGAGCTTCGGCCCGATTTCGGGGAGCGCCTCCAGTTCGGCCGCCGTCGCGGTGTTGATGTCCATCGGTCCGGCCGCGCCCGTCGTTGCGGTGATGGACGCGCCGCCTGGTTCCGCAGGTCGCGGCGTCGGCCGCACCTCCGGCACGATGACCTGGTCGCCGTCCTGCAGTGTCCCCGCCATCGACAATACCGATGTGTCGCCCCGACGGGTCGTCCCTCCGGCTGCGTCGATCGCCTCGGCGACCCGGCTGCCGCGGTCGAGCGTGTAGATGCCGGGGGCCGCAACTTCCCCACCGACATAGACGCGGATCATCGACGCGTCCGGGGCTTCGACCACGTTGAGCACGACCGTGGCGTCGGAACGCGATCGCAGCGCCGATGTCACCAGCGCGATGACGAGGGCGCCGAGCGCGATGCCGATCATGGCGGGTCGGGTCCATGTCCTGGACGGTGCGCGCTGCGGATGTTCCACGGCGGCGTTCTCCGAACTGTCCGGCTTGCCCGGCAGGATGATAGCGCAGGTCGCATATACTGTCGTGTGCGGGCAGGCCACGCGGAAACGCGTCTGGCCCGTCCTTGTTGTCCTCCAATCCGGCCGTCGTCGAAACGAGGGTGCCGTGACACTGTCCCATCTGCTATCGCTCTTCCGGAACATCCCCCTCCCCCAGGTGGGGCGCGACGACGGCGATCGCGCGTGGAAGACCGATTCGCTCTCGGTCGCCGCGCGGGCTGTGGCGCTCGCGGCGCTCTCCCGCCGCGCCACCGGTCCGATCGTGGTTGTCGTCGGCCGTCAGGACACGGCCGACTCGCTGACCGCCAACCTGAGCCAGCTTCTGCCACCGGGAGACGCGCCGCTGGTCTGGAGCGCCGCCGACCCGTTGCCCTACGAGCAGATGCCGCACGATCCCGGTCTGTCGGCGCAGCGGTCGAACGTTCTCGGCCGGATCGTGACGGGCGGGGATGCTGCCCGGTCCCTCGTCATCGTCGCGACGGCGCGTGCCCTGATGACGGCGGTTCGGGAACCGGGCTCGTACGCCCGCGATGTCATCGAGCTGGCGGTCGGGAAGCGGATCGACGACGCTGCGCTGGTCCGGCGGCTGTCCGCGGCAGGTTACGAGCACCAGCCGCAGGTCGACGGCCCCGGCACGATGTCGCGGCGCGGAGGCATCCTCGACGTCTTCTCTCCCGGCGCGGGGGATGCGGTCCGGATCGAGTTGTTCGGCGATGAGATCGACAGCATCCGCCGCTTCGATCCGCTGACGCAGCGCTCGACCGAGCGCGTCGAACGGGTGACTCTCCTGCCACCGATTGAGTACGACCTCGCCGAACGCGCGCGTGCCCTGGACCGTATCCGCGAGTTGGACCTGGCCGTCCTCCGCGACGAGGTGCGTGCCGAATGGGATCGGCTGATCGCGCTGCTCGACGCTGGCGCCGTCCCGCCGTCGATTGACCTCGTCGCGTCGCTCTTTCCCGGCAATGAGGCGTCCTTACTCGACTACCTGCCGCCGTCGTCGACGCTCGTCGTGATCGACCCTCAGTCGGTCGGTCTCCAAATGGACCAGGTAGCGCTGCAAGCCGAGGATGTCCGTCAGACGCTCGAACAGGCCGGCGAGATCCCGAGCGGATTCCCCGTCCCGTACCGCCGACGACAGGATCTCGCCGCGGGCGTCGAGCGACTGGGCGTCTGGCGGATCGGGGCAGATGACCGACCGGGGATTGATGTCCTGGCCGGAGCACCGTTCGGCGATACGCCCGTCTTCGGCGGCCGGATCGACGATCTTGTGGAGGATCTACGCGGCGAGCTTGCTGACGGCTGGCGAGTCGTGCTCGCCACCGAGCAGAGCGAGCGGCTGCGCGATCTGCTAGAGGAGAACGACATCTACCCGCGCGCGTTCAAGCGCGGAGCGGCAGACGCCGCAACCCCGCCCGCGCCCGGGACGATCGACGTCGTCCATGCGCCGCTCACCGTCGGGTTCCGGCTTGAGCCGGCGCGGCTGCTTGTGCTGAGCGACCTCGAGCTGTTCGGTATCCGCAAGGTCGTCCGTGCCCAGGCGATCCAGGCTCGCCAGCGCCCACGCCGCGCGCGGCAGTTCAACCCGGGCGCGTACGTCGTCCACGTCGAGCACGGGGTCGGCCAGTTCGCCGGTCTGGTCCGGCTCGACCTCTCGGGCGTTGAGCGTGAGTATCTGCAGGTGGACTACGCGGGTGGCGACCGGCTCTACGTGCCGGTCGATCAGTCTGATCGGCTCGGTCCCTACGAGAGCCCGGCCGGCGAGCCGAAGATCACCCGACTGTCGTCGCCCGAGTGGTCGAAGACGAAGTCCCGCGTCCGCCGGGCAGTCCGGGAGATGGCCTGGGAGCTGCTCCAGCTCTACGCGGCCCGCGAGACGGCGCGCGGTCACGCCTTCCCGCCCGACACGACCTGGGACGCAGAGCTGGCCGAGTCGTTCCCGTTCCGGGAGACCGCCGAGCAGGACAAGGCGATCTGCGACGTGAAGTCCGACATGGAGTCACCGCAACCGATGGACCGCCTGGTGTGTGGTGACGTCGGGTACGGCAAGACCGAGGTCGGGCTACGGGCATCCTTCAAGGCCGGCAACGACGGCATGCAGGTCGCTGTCCTCGTGCCGACGACGATCCTCGCTCTCCAGCACTACAACACGTTTCGCGAGCGGCTCGCACCCTTCCCGGTGCGGATCGAGATGCTGTCGCGCCTGCGCTCGAAGGCGCAGCAGGCTGAGGTCGTCAAGGGGCTGGCTGACGGCTCGGTCGACATCGTCATCGGCACGCATCGCCTGCTACAGAAGGATGTCGACTTCAAGAACCTCGGCCTGTTGATCGTCGACGAGGAGCAGCGCTTCGGCGTGCGCCACAAGGAGCACATCAAGCGCATGCGGTCCGAGGTTGATGTCCTGACGATGACCGCGACGCCGATCCCGCGCACGCTCCATCTCGCGCTGACCGGTCTGCGCGACCTGTCGCTGATCACGACCCCGCCACAGGACCGCGTGCCGATCCGGACGTTCGTCACTGCCGCGGACGACACCATCATCCGCGAGGCGATCCTCCGCGAGCTGGCGCGCGGCGGCCAGGTCTACGTCGTCCACAACCGTGTCCAGAGCATCTATCGGACCTGCGAACGGCTCAAAGAGCTCGTGCCGGAGGCGCAGTTCGCGGTCGCCCACGGCCAGATGGACGAGCGCGAGCTCGAGCAGGTCGTGCTGGCCTTCATGCGCCAGGAGTTCGATGTGCTGGTCTGCACCACGATCATCGAGTCTGGCGTCGACATCCCGAACGCCAACACGATCATTCTCGACAACGCCCACGCACTCGGTCTCACCCAGATGTACCAGTTGCGCGGGCGCGTCGGTCGCTCCACCAATCGCGCCTACGCCTACGTGCTCTACCCACCGAACACTCCCCTATCGATCGAGGCGCTGGAGCGGCTGGAGGCGATCCAGGAGGCGACGGAGCTCGGCGCTGGCTTTCAGGTCGCCATGCGCGACATGGAGATCCGCGGGGCCGGCAACATCCTTGGCGGCGAGCAATCGGGCCACATCGCCGCCGTCGGCTTCGACCTCTACACACGTATGCTGGCGCATGCGGTCGAGGAGATCCGCGCCGGCCACCCGATCGCCGAGCCGGAAGAGGTCAACCTGGACATCGCCGTCGAGGCGGGCATCCCGGAGGAGTACGTCCCGGACGAGCAGGGCCGGCTGGAGCTGTACCAGCGCATCGCCGCGGCGCAGAACGAGCGGGCGCTTGCTGATCTCGACGCCGAGCTACGCGATCGCTTCGGCCCCATCCCCGAGGTGACGGAGCGGCTCTTCGACCTGGTCCGGCTGCGCCAGCGCGCGAGCCGCCTCGGCCTGACGACGCTCGTCGAGCGCGACGGCGACATCCTGATCCGGCCGGTGTTTGGCGGCAAGCTCAGCCAGCAGCAGCTCCGTCGCGAGCTGGGCGGCGGTATTCGGATCACGCCCAATCAGGTCCGCGTCCACGTCGACGAGTTGTGCGTGGATCGCTACACCGCGCTGAACCGGATTCTCGACATCATCGTCGCGACCGGCGCCAGCATGGCGGTTCAGGAGGACGAGTCGCCCTCGTCCTCCAGTTCGGCCAGGATGGAGCGTGCGCGCTCGGCCTGATCTTCGCGCACGAGGATGTAGTGCTCGTTGAGGGCGTTGGTCGCGTAGCTGTGGCCCATGCCGCCCGGCTTGAGCGCGACGATGATGCCCTCGTCCTCCAGCACCTGTTGCCAGAGTTGGGCGATGATCTCGTTCGGCGCGACTGCCGCGGCGACGACGCGCACGTCGTCGCGCTCCTCGTGGCTCATGAATCCCTCAGATAGACGACGGTCACTCCGTCGCCGCCTTCGTAGTGCGGTGGCGTCTCGAACTTCTCGACCAGCGGATGGCCGCGCAGGACATCGCGGACGACGTCGCGGAGCGCGCCGGTGCCCTTGCCATGAACGATCCGAACGAACGGCAGGCGTGAGAGGTAGGCGTCGTGCAGGTAGTCGTCCACCAGCTTGTCCACCCCGGCCGCGCGTTGCCCGCGTAGGTGCAGTTCCACATCCACCTCGCGACGCGGCGGCGGCATGCTCGGCGTGGCGCGGCGCTCGGGCTTCGGCTTGCTGCCGAGCTTGCGGACTGCCGACAGCGGCTGGCGCACCTTGAACGCGCCCATCTGGACGTCCACCTCGGTTCGGTCGTCGGAAAAGCCGGTGACCTCGCCCTCGCCGCCGAGCGCGACGAGCTCGACGTGATCCCCGACCTTGATCGGCGCCGGCCCGGTTGCCCGCGGCGGCCGGCGCCGCTGTGACTCCCTGATGGTCCGGGTGGCAGACTCGAGGTCCTGCCGCGCAGCCTCGGTCGCTGGCTTGAGCTCGTCCCGCTCGACTCGTACCGGCGCCTCGCGGATGCGCCGGATCGCCTGGCGCGCCTCGGCGATCTCGCGCTCGACGTCGGCAAGGGCGTCGCGGCGCGCGCTCTCGCGCTCAATCTCCGCTTCCGACCGCACGTGCTCCGCCTCGCGGCGCAGCGCTTCGGCCGCGGCTCGCTCGCGGGTCGCCTCGCGGCGGGCCGCCTCGGCCTCGGCCCTTCGCTGGCGAATCTCGCTGAGCAGCGTGTCCGCCCGCTCGACGTCGGGATTGACGAGTTCCCGTGCTCGCTCGATCACCCGCTCCGGCATGCCGAGCCGCCGCGCGATCGCGAGCGCGTTCGACTGGCCGGGGATGCCAACGACCAGCTTGTAGGTCGGCGACAGAGTCTCCAGGTCGAACTCGACGCTGCCGTTCTCCGCCCCCTCCGTCGCGTAGGCGAACGCCTTCAGCTCGGAGTAATGCGTCGTGGTCACCGCCAGGCAGCCAGCCTCGAGGAGCTCGGTGATGATCGACCGGGCCAGCGCCGCGCCCTCCTCCGGATCGGTCCCGGCGCCGAGCTCGTCCAGCAGCACGAGACTGTCGCGCGAGACGCTGTCGATCATCGCAATGACCCGGACCATGTGCGACGAGAACGTCGACAGGCTCTGCTCAATGCTCTGCTCGTCGCCGATGTCGGCGAAGACGCCGTCGAACACCGGCAGCTCGCTGCCCTCGTCGGCGGGGATGAACAGGCCAGACTGGGTCATGATCGCCATCAGGCCGATCGTCTTCAACGCGACCGTCTTGCCGCCGGTGTTCGGTCCGGTGATGACGAGGACGCGAAAGGTCGTGCCCATCTCCAGGTCGATCGGCACGACGGTCGCCGGGTCGAGGAGGGGGTGACGGGCGCGGTTGAGGACGACCCGCCGCCCGTGGGGCGATTGCGCATCGACGACGATCGGCATCGTCGCGCGCGTTGACGACGCGTATCGCGCCTTGCCGAGCGCAAGGTCGATCGCTGCCAGCGCCTCCAGCGTGCGGCGTAGATCGTCGGCCGCTTCCCCCACCCGGCGCGAGAGCGCCGTCAGGATACGCTCGATCTCGTGGCGCTCGGCGGCCTGCAGCTCTCGCCAGCGGTTGTTGAGCTCGACGATGTCCATCGGCTCGACAAACAGCGTCTGGCCGCTGGCCGACGTGTCGTGGACGACGCCAGGCATCTGCCCGCGGCGATCGGCGCGGACCGGCACGACGTAGCGTCCGTCGCGCTGGGTCACGATCGGATCCTGGATCGCCGCGTGCTGCAGGTAGCGATTGATGCGTTCCAGGAGCCGGCTGTGAGCTGCCCGGAGCTGCTGGCGGATGGTGCGCAACGTGTCGCTGGCCGAGTCGAGCACCTCGCCGCGCTCGCCGATGCAGCGCCGAATCTCAGCCTCGACATCGGGTAGCTCGACGATGAAGCTGACGAACTCGTCGATCTCCGGATAGCGCTCGGCCGCCTCTTCAATCCGCCGGAACGAGCGCTTCAGCGACCGTGCCGCCGCGATAGTCGAAAGGACGTCCAGCAGCTCCTCCGGCTGGAGGACGCCGCCGATCTCGGCGCGCTCGACCTCGGCGCGGATGTCCCGACAGCCGCCGACGCCGAACCCAGCGTGGTCTTCGAGCAGCCGGTAGGCCTCGTCGGTCACACGCAGCAGGTAACGCACGGTCGACGCGTCGGACGATGGTCCCAGTTCGGCCGCGCGCTCGGCGGCCAGCGAGAACTGGCAGTGCCGCGCGACGCTCGCTCGCACGCGGTCGAATTCGAGGGTAGTTAGGATGTCAGTTGCCACGATGCCTTCCGCGCGCCGGAACAGGCGCTTGACATTATGTCGTGTGCGCCGGCACATCGGCGCAACGCCAATTGTAGCGCTCGTCCGGCTCACTCCCGCACGCGGCGCCCAAGGCGTCGAATCGATGTAACTTCGGCCCACGCGGTTGACACGAACATCTGTTCGCCCCTATACTGACCTTATGAGCGGCGGCTGCGACCGACGGCGTACCGCTGGGTCACCGGGAGAGAAGAGACATGAAGGAACTGTCGTCGCGTCAACAGGATATCCTTGACTTCATCGGGACGTTCACCGATGAGCGCTCCTATCCCCCGACGATTCGGGAGATTCAGGAGGGATTGTCGATCTCGTCGACCAGCGTCGTGGACTACAATCTCAAGGTGCTCGAACAGCGGAACCTGTTGCGCCGCAACCGTCATATCTCCCGCGGCATCGAGTTGGTCGGGCGGCTCGGCCCCCGCCGGGGCGTCATCTCGATCCCGGTCGTCGGCCGGATCGCCGCTGGCGAGCCGATCCCGGCGCCGGACGACCTCTCCACCCAGGAGTACATCGACACGATCGAGCTTGGCGCCGATGTGCTCGGCACGCGCACCGAGGGCCTCTTCGCGCTGCGAGTAAAGGGCCACTCGATGGTCGACGCGCTGATCAACGACGGCGATGTCGTCGTCCTCCGCCACCAGAACGTCTGCGAGAACGGTGAGACGGTGGCAGTCTGGCTCAAGAGCGAGCGCGAGACGACGCTCAAGCGTCTGTACCGCGAGGGCTCGCAGGTCCGCCTGCAGCCAGCCAACGTGACGATGGATCCGATCTACACCGACGCGCAGAACGTCGAGATCCAAGGCAAGCTCATCACTGTCGTCCGCCCGGTCATCCAGTAGACACAGGATCATCCAACGCGCCGGCCACGCACTAGCGGCCGGCGCGTTCGTGTTGCTACCATCAGCCGCTATGCACGATGGCTCCTACGACATCGTCATGCTCGGGACTTTCGGCCTCTGGCGTCTGGGGACGCTTCAGGCGCGGGCGCTTTCGTTTGCCCGCGAGCTGGCAGCGCGTGGCTATCATTGCGCGATCGTCACCAGCCCCTGGGACATGCCGTCCGAGCGCGGCGTAGTCGAGGTTCGCGACGACGTGCTGATCGTCAACACCCGATCAGCCAGCGCTGCGACGATCCCCGCCGTCCGCCAGCAGCTCGATGCCGTGCGGCAGCTTCGGCCGCGGCTCGTGCACCTGTTCAAGCCTCGCGGATTCGGAGGCCTCGCCGCCCGTCGGCTCCTTGGCCGGGCGCCGGTGATCGTCGATAGCGATGACTGGGAAGGCGACGGCGGCTGGAATCGTCAGGGTCACTACTCGCTGGCTCAGCGGCGCCTGTTCGACTGGCAGGAGCGTACGCTGCTGCGTGATGCTGATGGGGTGACTGCTGCGAGCACGCTCCTCGAGCATCGAGCTATCGCGCTGCGCGGCGGATCGCGTGGCGTCTGGAGACTCCCCAACGGCCTCTCGCCATCGTGGATCGACACGCTGGCCAATGCACGCGAGATGTCGGAGAACTCGCCTGGCCCGGCCTCCGAGCCGCCGACGGTGCTGCTGTACTCGCGCTTCGAAGAATTCGAGCCTGCCTGGCCGGACCGTTTCGCGCACGCGCTGCGCGCGCAATGCCGTGCGGTGCGAATCATTGCCGTAGGTGGTGGTGGCTCTAGAGAGATTGAGCAACTGGGATATGTCGCGCGCCATCGTTTGCCAGACGTTCTCGGACGATCGTCGCTCGCCGTCTTCCCGTATCAGGATTCAATCATCACCCGAAGCAAGCAGTCAGTAAAGTTGCTCGAGCTGATGGCGGCCGGTTGCGCGGTCGTAGCGTCTGACGTTGGCGATGTGGCCACGGTGCTCGGATCGGCTGGGCGAGTGGTCCCCGGTCACGACCCCGTGTGCTTCGCCTCGGCGTCTGCCGAGCTGCTGGCGGACGCGGAGACACGTCGCATACTCGGCGAGGCCTCACGACAACGGGTTCGCGAGCATTTCTCGATCCCGACCATCGTCGACGACCTCGTCGGTGTGTATGCCGGCTACGGGTTGGAGACTCGCTGATGGCGCCCACCTCACGCCGCCGGCTGGCGACGTTTGCCGTCGTTGGCTGGATGACGGTGATCTTCCTGCTTTCATCGCAGAGCACGCTGCCGAAGGCCGGCGGGCTACCGGCCGACGTTACTGCGGTCATGGGTCATCTGGTCGCCTACGCGGTCCTCGCCGCGTTGATACGGCTTGCGATTGGCGGAACCGCGTCCGACCGGCGGGCAGACCTGCTCGCGATCGCGCTCGCCACGCTCTACGGCGCCAGCGACGAGTTCCACCAGTCGTTCGTACCGGGCCGTGACGCCAGCGTCCTGGACCTTGGCGTCGACCTCGTCGGCGGGATACTTGGCGTGACGCTGGTAGGACTGGCTCGTTCGGTCCGCGGGGTCGCGAGCGGGGAACGCTAGTGTCAGACGAACGCCGGGCACTTTTGCTGGTCATCGCGCTGGCGGCGGTCTTCTACGCGGCATTGGCTCCATGGTTCGCGACTCGGCTCGACCCGCTGACCGGCGACGAGCCGTTCTACGTGATGACTGCTATCAGCATCGTGCGCGACCGCGACCTCGACGAGTCGAACAACTACGCGGAACGCGACTACGACGAGTTCTACCCGCCCGACCCGCTGCCGGCCGGTTGGCAGGGATGGCCGTCGTTCCCACGGACCCTGCCTCCTCACGCAGCGCATACGGTCCTACCAGGGCTGCACACCAAACACGGCCTCGGACTCTCGCTCCTGATCGCGATTCCGTACGCGATCGCCGGGCGGGCCGGCGCGATTGCGGTTCTCATCGGCGCCGGTGCTCTCCTGGCGGGGCAGATGTATTTACTGGCCGGCGAGGCTGGCGCACACCGGCGGACCGCGGCTGCCGTCGCCCTCGGCCTGGCGACCACGCTGCCGATCGCGCCCTACTCCCTGCTCATCTTCCCCGAGCTTCCGGCCGCACTGGCGCTCGTCTACGCCATCCGGCGCATCGCCACACCAGAGAATCGGGCCTGGCAGTGGTTGTTGACCGGACTTGCGGTTGGCGGTCTGCCCTGGCTGCATCAGCGCTTCGCGCCGACGGCGGCAGTGCTCGGGATCGCCATGCTCTGGCGACTCTGGCGGTCGCGGGACGCGCCGACGGCGTTGGCCTGTGTTCTCGTCGGTCTCGGGGCGCTGAGCCTGATTGACTATAATGTGTGGCTGTACCACTCGCCATTCCAGAACGTCGCCGACCACGCTGGTTTCTCGTCGCCGTCGGGAACCGTCAACGGGCTCTTCGGCCTGCTGCTAGACGCGCAGTGGGGATTGGTCGTCAACGCGCCGATTTACCTGATGGCGATCGTCGCGCTGCCACGCTGGCTGCAGACCGACCGGCGTCGCGCGCTGCTGGCCATCGCGGCGGTTGCGCCGTATCTGCTGGAGGTTGGCGCATACCGCGTCTGGTGGGGCGAATGGGGGCCGGCGGCCCGCTACCTCGTCCCGGTTGCCCCACTCGCTGCGGCGACGCTGGCCGCGCTGCTCGTGGCCGGCGGACGGCTGATCCGCACACTCGTCGCCGGGGCGTGGCTCGTGGGCGCGGTGCTTACGGGGATCGGCCTCGTCGACCCGCAGCGCTTCTACCATCAGCCCAACGGCGTAAACAATCTCATGTCCCAACTCGGCGAGGTCGCCAACATCGACCTGGCCAGCAAGCTCGTCGTCTTCCAGCCCTACGCCCTCGCACCCCGCGCGGATCGGGTGATGGCCGGCCTCCTGCTTCTCCTGGCGATCTGGGTAGTTGCGACGATCGTCTATGTCCTGCCGCTCCACGCGCGGCGAGACGTCGGCCGCGCTGAGTTCAACTCACGTGAGGATGCCGATACACTAACATCATGACGAAGCGTCCGGCGATTGGATGGTGGTTGGCCGATGTTTGAGCTGCTGACCGGCCTCGGGTTGGCGATGCCGGCCGGCCTGAACGCCTACATCCCGCTGCTTGCGATCGCGCTGGCCGACCGCTACACCGGGCTGATTCAGCTCGCGGCCCCGTATGACGCGGTCGCCAGCCCGTGGGCGATCGCCATCATCGGGGTGCTGCTCGGCATCGAGATCATCGCCGACAAGATCCCGATCGTCGACCACATCAACGATCTGATCCAGTCGTTCATCCGGCCGGCAGCGGGCGCCGTGCTGGTGATGGCCAGCACCGACGCCGTGAACTCGATCAACCCGGTCCTGGCGATGATTCTCGGCCTCGTCGTCGCCGGAGGCGTCCATACGGCGAAATCGACGTTCCGCCCCGTCGTCACAGCGACCACAGGCGGGGTCGGAAACCCGGTCGTCAGCGCGACCGAGGACGGCGCGGCGATCTGCCTGAGCGTGATCGCCCTCGTCGCCCCGGTCCTGATCGCGATCGCGATCCTGCTCGCGGCAAGCTTCGCGCTGATGGTGTTGCGACGACGTCGCCGCCAACGCGCGTCGCCCATTTGATGAACAGGTACTTGCGTCGTAACGACTCATAGTTTATCATGTATAGTGACGTAGATTGAGATCGCAAGTTCCGACGAAGCGGGGCGATACGAATGCAGTTTCAGGATTACTACTCGCTGCTCGGCGTCGGGCGCAAGGCCAGCGAGGCGGACATCAAGAAGGCGTACCGGGAGAAGGCACGCAAGCTCCACCCGGATGTGAACAAGGCCGCGGACGCCGAGGAGAAGTTCAAGGCGGTCAACGAGGCCTACCAGGTGCTATCCGACGCTGACAAACGGGCGCGCTACGATCAATTCGGCGCGGACTGGGAGCGCTACCAGGCGGCGAGCGACTCGGGTCAGGGCGTCGGTGACTTCAGTCAGTGGTTCAACCAGCAAAACGGCGGCCCCGGTAACGTCCGTTTCGAATACCGGACCAACGGCGGCGAGGGCTTCTCGGACTTCTTCGAGACGCTCT
>DAOKZM010000043.1:0-5579 GCA_035325665.1 Thermomicrobiales bacterium
GATCGGCCCGGGGGCCGGACCGCGCGTCGACTCCCACCTCGCTATCATCACGGCGATCGCCCCGGCAGGAGGAGCCCGATGACCGCACGACCGACCGCCCCCGCCGTAGAGTTCGACCCGGTCTCGCTGGAGATCATGTGGAGCCGGCTGATCGGCATCGCCGACGAGATGTGGACGACGGTGCTGCGCACCGCCGTCTCGACGATCATCGACGCGGCCCAGGATTTCGGCTGCGAGATCCTCGACGAGCGCGGCAACTCGCTGGCCCACTCCTACCGCTCGATGCCGGTCTTCAACCTGATCATGCCCGAGCTCACCCGCGAGCTGATCCGCGCCTTCCCGGTCGAGCAGATGCGGCCCGGCGACGTCTTCACCACCAACGACCCCTGGCTCTGCGCCGGCCATCTCGACGATATCGCCGTCATCACGCCGATCTTCCGCGACGGCGCCGTCGTCGCTTTCGCCAACACGGTCGCCCATACGTCCTCGATCGGCGGCGCGCTCGACGGCATGGCCGTCCGCGACCTCCATGAGGAGGGACTCTTCATCCCGCTGCTGCGCCTCTACGACGCTGGCAAGCCGAACGAGACACTGTTCTCCTTCATCCGCACGAACGTCCGCCAGCCGGAGATGGTGATCACCGACATCGAAGCGCAGGTGACAGCGAACGTCGTCGCCGAGGAGCGCATCCTGGCGCTGATGGACGAGTATGGCCTCGTCTCGCTCCGCGACGTCGCCGACGCCGTCCAGTCGCGCGCCGAGGTCGCTATGCGTGCTGCCATCGCCGCCATCCCCGACGGCGCCTACGAGGCGGAAGAGCTGGTCGAGGCGGCTGGCGAGCCGCTGCCGCTGCGGGTGAAGATCGAGGTGCTGGGTGACGAGGTCATCGTCGATTATGCCGGGAGCGCCCCGCAGACGCTCGGCGGCGGCATCAACTGCACCTTCACCTACACCCGCGCTCACACCGTCTACCCGCTGAAGTGCCTGCTCACCCCGAACGTGCCGAACAACGAGGGCTGTTTCCGTACGATCCACGTCCGCGCGCCCGAGCGCTCGACCCTCAACGCCCTCCCGCCGGCCTCGGTCAACTCGCGGACCAAGACCGGCTGGCACATCCACACGCTGCTCTTCCGGGCCCTTGGCGACGCGATGCCCGAGCGCGCCCAGGCCGGCAACGGCCTGATGTTCACCCTGCGCGGCTACTCGCGCGACGCCGACGGCACGCCGCGCAACGCCCACCTGATCTGCGGTGGCGGGCGTGGCGCCGGCTACGGCCACGACGGTGTCACCCGCAACTGCTTCCCGTCGAGCGCCGGCAACGTCCCGATCGAGGTCTTCGAGTCACGGCTGCCGCTTATCGTCGAGGAGGACGCGCTCGAGCCGTCGTCCGGCGGAGCCGGCCAGTGGCGCGGCGCGCCCGGCCAGCGCGTCACCCTGCGCCTGCATCCGCCCCACGACCGCCCGGTCGCGCTCTACGTCCATCCCGACCGGCTGCGCTTCCCCGCCCCCGGCATCTTCGGCGGCGAGCCGAGCCTGCGGAACCAGATCATCCTCAACGGCGAGAACCTGGCAGCGGAGGGCAGTATGGCGAGCGGCGAGATCGTCCTCGCCTCCCCTGCCGACCGTCTTACCACCGTCGTCGCCGGTGGCGCAGGCTACGGCCCGCCCGCCGACCGCGACCCCGCCCTCGCCGCTCGCGACCGCGTCTATGGCTACGTCGAGCCGGACGACGGCGGCTGACCCGTGCGATTGCCTTCCCCCGACACTCGACAGACTGACCTCGGACCTGTCATCCTGAGCCCGCAGGCGAAGGATCTCCCATCGTCCGATCCAGCCCAGCGGGCGGAGATGTTCCGGCTGCGTCCTCGATGGTTGGGTCAGCGTGACCTGACATCGGCAGCAACTCCTCCCCCCTGTCATTCTGAGCAGAGCGAAGAATCCGTTCCTCCCCGTTTGAATGCACCCGGCACGAGGGACGGATCCTTCACTTCGTTCAGGATGACAGAACAACTGGGAGGCTGCCGGGCGGCAGTTCACGCCGTCTTATCAAACCGGCATGGCCGGAGATCAGAGCGGCTGCCGCTCGGCGAGACGCTGCCCAATTGCGCGCCATGACGATCCACGACATCGCCGCCCGCGCGGACACCGCCGTCGCGTCGCGCCCCGCGCTCTCGCGCCGCGTCTGGCGGCTCGCCGTCGCGGGCGTCGTCGCGCTCGCCGCCGTCATCCGGCTCGTCCTGCTCGTCCGTGCTAACTGGATGATCGAGGCGGACGAGGCGACGCTCGGCCTCGTCGCCCGCGACATCCAGACCGAGCACGTCCGCCCGATCTTCTACCCCGGACAGGCCTACATGGGCACGCTGCAGGCCTACGTCGCCGCGGTCCTCTTCGAGATCTTCGGCATGTCGCGCCAGGTCATCAAGCTCGTCCCGCTTGCCGGCAGCCTCGCCTTTGTCGCGACGCTGATGCTGCTGGCCCGCCGCGTCTACGACGACCGCGCCGGAATCGTCGCTGGCCTCGCCGCGGCCGTCCCATCCCTCTACGTCATCTCCAACACCGTGCGGATGTACGGACCGATGATCGAGGTCATGGCCATTGGCAACGTCATCCTGCTGATCGCCATCGACACCGTCTACCGCGACGACCCGCCGGCCCGCTACTGGCCCCGCTGCGTTGCCCTCGGCCTGCTCACTGGCTTCGGCTTCTGGCTGCACACGGCGGTCCTCTTCTACGCGCTCCCCGCCACCGTCGTCCTCCTCGCCCGCTGGCCGCGCCGGGCGCTGACCGTCGCCCTGCCGATCGGCATCCCGACCTTCGTCCTCGGCGCGCTCCCCGTCTTCTGGTTCGCCCGCGACCACGACTACACGACGTTCCACTACCTGCTCGGCACCGGCTCGGAGCGCACCGACCGCGACCTGCTCGCCGTCGGCAACCACCTCGTCCGCCACATCCTGCCGCGCTTCCTCGGCGTCTCTTTCCCCGGCCAGGACCAGCCGCTGGTGTTGCAGCTCCTCGTCGCCGTCCCGACCGTCGCCGCGCTCGTCTGGATCGCTGCTCGCTCCTGGCGCGCGCCGCTGGACTGGCTTCGCCTACGCGTCCCCCAGACGCACCCGGATGTGGTGCTCGTCCTATTCGGCGCGGTGACGCTCCTTGGCTACCTACTCAGCCGCTTCAGCATCTACGCCGTCCAGTTCTCGACGGTGGACGCCACCGGCCGTTACCCCGCTCGCCTCGCTCATCCCGATCGCTATCGCTGGCGCCGCCTGGCGCCTCGCGCAACACGGCCGCACCGGCGAACTCGTCGCCGCGGCGGGCGTCGCCGCCGTTCTCCTCGGCTGCCTCGGCAGCTACCTCACCACCGACCCGCACCAGATCTTCCAGTCCCCCTACTACCGCAAGCTCCCGACGTCGAACGACGCCCTCATCACCGCCCTCGACGACATGGGCGTCGACGCCGTCTGGATCGACCACTGGGCCGGCAAGCCGCTCATGTTCGACAGCGAAGGCCGCATCGCCGCCGCCGATTACGTCGACCTCCGCGTCTGGCATGCGACACCCCCTTGGACGCCCGCTCGGCCGGCGGCTACCGCATCGTCCACCCCCTCACCCCCGTCGACCCCGCCACCGTCGTCGACGACCTCATTGCGACACGATAGCGCCGGATGACGGGTAGGATCCGGCCTGCCCGCGGCCCGCAGGCCGCAAACTCGCGCGCCGCATGCATCCGCAATGGCGTTCAACTGGAGTGGTGGTCGTAGAGCAGGCAAATATGCTGATACAGATCTAGATCTATGACTTCCATGGACATAATGTGCTTTGATCTGAGCTTGCATGGAACGGTTCTTGCTGTCCCTCCTGCATCGTATTACCGCCTAGACCCGAGAGGAGGGACAGTTGTGACGGCACACGGCCGTCGGCGCAGACTTGTGCTTGGAAGTGGCGTGTGTGTGATCGGCCTCATACTCGCGGGCTGTGGCGCTGGCGATAGGACGGGTACACCGACTCCGACCACTCCGCCGGAGCCAACAGCGACGGCCGTAGCCGCTATATCCACACTCGACACCTCCGCATCTGCGGTTGCGCAACCGCCCACCCCGGATGCGGAAGGGGTCTACCGCGATCTGACCGTCGAGCAGGCGCGAGCCATCGTGCCGTTCGGTCTGGTCTTCCCGGCGAATCTCCCGGATCCGCTCGCCCAGGAAGGCATTCAGGTCATCGAGTCCCCGCCGGTGCGGACCGGCGGACGGGTCTATCAGGTCACCGCCTATTACGAGGCTGGCGCTTCAGGCGACACGTACCAGTATCTGCAGTCGAACCAGACGCCTTCCGATGGTTCAGCGTCCGATGCGACGCCCACCGAGATTGCCGGCACGTCCGTCTCGACGACGACGCTCACCCGTCCCGACGGGAGCGCAATCGTGATGTGGGAATGGACGGACGGCGAGATCTTCCGCCAGGTCGTCGCATCTGTAAAGGACGACAACACGGAGGCGCTGGCCGAGATACTTGTGTCTTCGATTCTAGTCTCCGATACGACCGGACAAAGAGACGCCACCCGGTCGTTGCCGTCCGCTCACGTCGCAATTGCCGGCTTCGGGCGGTAGTTCAACGGCAGTCGCGGCAGCGGCTTTCGCAATGCGGCCTGGACTTCAGGGTTCTCCCGGTTCAGCCGGTAGACGTTGACGGTCGATCGGATGCCGGTGTCCGGATGCGTCGCTGGCGTCGGGACATGGGTGAGGATGCCTCGCTCGACGAACTCAGTCTTGATCAGGTAGTTCGCCTCGTCATTGCCGAGCTCCTCCCCTGTCCGTGTCCGCAGCACACCTCGTAGTAGGTACACCAGCGATCCCGTCTGAACGCCATCTTGGACGTGGATCGCAAAAACCTCGTCCTCGGCTGCCGCGATGTAGCGGATAGCGCTCTCGATGTCGAGTGGGTCGAGCCGGCCGAGTACCGACCTCCACGCTTCGAACGCCGCACGCTCCGGCTCGGTCTCATCTGGCAGCAGTACCACTACCGTCTCATCCGGCGCTGTCCACAACCGGACGACCCCGGCCTCAGCCGCGTCAAGAAAGAACGTAGCTGGTCGATCGAACCCGAGTGCCCGCAGGTTCTTGCCCATACGCTGCTCGAACACTTGTTGGACATCCGCCTCACAGGCGAACTCCAGCCGTGTCCGGACATCCACAACGGCCGGTGGTAGCTCGGCGAAAATCGACAGCAGCCGTTGCTGTCGGTCAGCCAGGATGTCCGCGACGAGTGGATGGTCAGGGTTGAGGACCAGCCGGGTGAACTCGTACGGTTCGCCCGTCTCTCTCGCAATACCGGTTGCGGTCTCGCGGTCGAGCAGGCCATCGTCAGCCAGGTTGTTGATCAGATCCCAGACCTGATCACCCGTCAGCCCGGGCAGCACACTGTTGCGCGTCAGCGCATCCGTGATGTAGCGGATCGGCAGGTCGCGCCGATCAGTTCCAAGCTCGTGTAGATAGCTGATCAATGCCATCCGCTCGGCCGCTGACAGCGCGTCGATGTCGACGTCCCGCTGCGGTGTTTCCCACGCTGCTGGCATAGGCGGGAAC
>DAOKZM010000043.1:5589-7899 GCA_035325665.1 Thermomicrobiales bacterium
CGGCTGCGCGATGGCATTGCCCCATGCATACACGCCGGCGCCCGCCTGCGGCAGCGACGCGAAGTCCACCAACCCTTCGGTGCGGATTGCGATGATCCCCGCATCCTGCGCGTCCAGCATCAATGCCTTGAACGACTTGCCGAACTGCTGGACCGCGTTGAATTCGATCCTCGCCTTCAGCATATTGCCAAGCAGAGCGAACTGCATTTCGTGCCCATCGGGATACTCGGCGAGAATTGCGACGATCTGTTCATACAGCATCTGTCGTGAGTCGTCCAACTGCGTACCAGGCAACGACGTTGCACGAGACCGAACGAGCGGCTCCAGGTCTTCCTCGTAGCGCAGCACCTCGTCGACTGATGCCACCAGCCGACCGGCGATCGTCGCCCCAACGCCAATGATCACCGTCCGGCGGCCGTTCAACCGGATGTAGTTGATCGGGTGGATCAAGTCCTTGTCGCCCGTCACCACGACGAACGTCGAGATATGCGCCATGCGCATGCACAGATCTACGGCGTCGACCGCCAGCCGGACATCGGCGCTGTTCTTCTCTCCGGCGTTAACGTAAACCGGCTCGATCCCTGTTCGGTACAGGTTGACGGCATCCACGGTCAACTGACGCTGTGTCCAATCCGCGTAGGCTCTCGCAATGACCACGCGGCCGTACGCTCCGGCGGCGTCCATTAGCGAGCTCGCGTTGGCCGAGACACCGAAGAGGTTCTGCAAGCTGTACTTCAGATTCTCCCAGTCAATCAGTAGCGCGACATCGGCATTCGCTGGCGATTGTTGGGAACTGTGGAACGCTTGGTGCTCCTTGGTTCCGTCATCGGGAGCCCGATTGCCGTCGATTATCAACTCGCGCCTCCCGTCTCCACCAGCTCGCATCGCCTATCGCCGCGTCCCAGGCGCCCCCGCCTCGCGGCGCAGCGCCCTACCCGCCAGGTTCCCCGTCTCGCGCCCGTCGCGGACAGCGTGGACGCCGTTGACGAAGACGTGCTCGATGCCGGTCGGGAACTGGCGCGGCTCCTCGTAGGTTGAGCGGTCGATGACCGTCGCCGGGTCGAACACGGTGATGTCGGCGAACGCGCCATCGCGGATCTCGCCGCGGTCCATCAGTCCCAGCCGCCAGGCCGGCAGCGACGTCATCTTGCGGATCGCCTCCGGCAGCGGCATCAGCTTCTCGTCGCGGACGTAGTGGCCGAGGATCTTCGGGTACGTCCCGTACGTCCGCGGGTGCGGCTCGCCGCCCATCAGGCCGTCGGTGCAGTGCATCAGCCATGGCTGGACCATGAGGTGGCGGACGTCGTCCTCCTGCATCATGAACAGGATCATGCTGACCGCGTGGTTCTCATCCAGCAGCAGCCGCACCATCGTCTGGTACTCGTCCAGCCCCCACTGCGCCGCGATCTCGGGGATGCGCTTGCCGATCACCCAGCGGTTCGCCTCGGACTTCACCCCAGAGATCATGATCGAGCCCCACGACGAGTTGGCGATGCTCGACTCCCAGTCGGAGCGTCCCCCCTCGATCTCGCGGCGGATCGTCGGCTCAAGCTCGGGGTCGCGCAGGTAGGCGTTCAGCCCCTCGATCCCGCGCGCGTGGCACCACGGCGGCAGCAGCGCGCCGAGCATCGTCGAGCCAGCCGCGTAGGGGTACTGGTCGGCGGTGATGTCCAGCCCCTCGGCCCGCGCCTGTTCGACCGCCGCGCTCATCTGCGTCGACAGCCCCCAGGCGTGCTTGCCGCGCGCTTTGAAGTGCGAGATGTGGCAGGCCGCCCCGCTCTCGCGGGCGATCTGAAACACCTCGTCCATGCCCTCCAGCACGCGGCCACCCTCGTAGCGCATGTGATAGACCATGAACGAGTCGTGCCGCCGGACGACCTTGCCGATCTCGATCAGCTCCTGGGTGTCGGAGTAGACGCACGGCGAGTAGATCAGCCCGGTCGAGAACCCGCAGGCCCCCTCGGTGAGCGACGCGTCCACCAGCGCCTGCATCGCCGCTAGTTCGGAATCGGTCGGCGCGCGGTCGTCCATGCCCATGACGTGCAGCCGCACCGTCCCATGGCCGACCATGCCGGCCATGTTCAGCGCCGCCCCGCCGACCCGCTCGAAATAGTCGCCATACGACCGCCAGGTCCAGTCCAGCTGCGGGTCGTCGTTCAGCCCCGACAGGTGCGTCCGCCAGCGGTCGACGTCCTCGCGCTTGATCGGCGCCTCCGACAGGCCGTCCTGCCCCAGTAGGTCGGTCGTGATCCCCTGCCGCAGCTTCGGCGAGAGCTGCCGATCCGACATGCAGACCAAGTCGCAGTGGCT
>DAOKZM010000043.1:7909-10946 GCA_035325665.1 Thermomicrobiales bacterium
CGCCGCGATCCTGTCCCCCTCGACGACGACGCTCCCCGGCCGGCCCGGCCCGCCACGCCCGTCGTAGATCGTCCCGCCGGTCAGCGTAAATGCCATCTCGCCTCCTCCTCCACGATCAGGAGCTAGCGGCCGACAACCTCAGCGCGACAGCACCCAACGGTTCTGTCATTCTGAGCGGAGCGAAGAATCCGTTCTTCCCCGTTGCCGTGCGTTCGAACGCGGGGAGACGGATCCTTCACTGCGTTCAGGATGACAGGACACGGGAGCGCCGCGACTCCTGCGAACCCCCCTGTCGAACCCTCAGCTCGCCCCGTACCCCCGCGGCAGGAACCGCCCGTCCCCCGGACGCGGCACGATCGGCTCCGGCCGGCTCGCGTCGAACGCGAGCTGACCGCGGAGCATCGTCTTCACCACCGACGCTCCGATCGTCTTGCCCTCGAAGGGCGTCCACTTGTTGCGGTGCAGCATCGCCTCGCCACGCACCTCCCACGGCCGGTTCGGGTCGTAGAAGGCCAGGTCGGCGTCCGACCCGACCTGGATCACCCCCTTGCGCGGGTAGAGTGTGAATACCTTGGCCGGGTTGGTCGCCGACAGCTCGACGAACCGCTCCAGCCCGAGGCCGCGCTTGTTGACGATCTCGTCAAACAGCGCCGGGTACATCGTCTGGACGCCCGACAGCCCCAGCGGCGCCTGCCAGATGTCCTCCAGCCCAGCCTGCTTCTCCTCGACCGTGTAGCCGCAGTGGTCGGACGACACCACGTCGACCGTCCCGTCCTTGACGTACTCCCAGATGCGCTCCACCTCGGCCCGGTCGCGGATGGCCGGCGCGCAGCGGGCGAACGGCCCGTGCTTGACCAGGTCGTCGTGGTCGAGCGAGAGGTACTGCGGGCAGGTCTCCACCTCCACGTTCGCGCCGCGCGCCTTCGCCGCCTTGATCAGCGCCAGCGCGTCGGCCGAGGCGCAGTGGCAGACGTAGAGCCACGCCTCGGTCAGCTCGGCGAAGAACAGCGCCCGGTGGACCGCCTCGGTCTCGACCAGCGGCGGCCGGCTCTCGTGGTGCGCCAGCGGGTCCTTGCGCCCCGCCGCCTGCATCCGGGCGATGCCCTGCTCCATCAGCGTGTCGTTCTCGCAATGGATGCCGAAGCGGATGTTCGATCCCGAGTCGGCCAGGAACCGGAACGTGTCCAGCAGCACCTGGTCGTCCGCCGCCGGGAAGCCGGGGCTCGAGGCCGGCATGAACGCCTTCAGCGCGACGACCCCCTCGTCGATCATCTCCTGAATCTGCTCGGCCGGCTGGCCGACGATCCCGCCCCAGAGCGCGATATCGATCATCGCGTTCTCGCCCACCAGCCGCCGCTTCTCGCGGATGTGCTCGCCGGTGCTCGACGTCGGCGATGCCTGCGGCATCTCGACCGCGCTCGTCACGCCGCCGGCCAGCGCCGCCATGCTCCCCGTCTCGAACCCCTCGACGTGGCGCGGGTCCGGCTCGCGGAAGTGCGTGTGCGCGTCCACCCCGCCGGGGACGATGATCAGCCCCGTCGCGTCGATCCGCTCGGCGCCGGCTACGTCGGCTGCGTCGGTCGTGATCGTCGCGATCTTCTCGCCTCGGATCACCAGGTCGGCGCGGACCGGCCCGTCGGACGTGACGACCGTCCCGCCGGAGACGATGGTTACTTTATCGGACATGGACTCTCTCCTCGGCTCCCTCTCGGCATCGGGCTGTCGCGGGCGGTTCCCTCTTTCGGATGCGCCGGCATCCTAGCATGGCCCACCCCGCTACTCCTCCTCGTCCGGCTCGTCCACCTCCTCGACGTCGTAGTCCGGAAAGCGAAAGCTCATCTCCCGGTCCAGCACGCCGCCATAGGCCAGCTGGACGACGTCCTCGCTCTCGATCCCGCGCCCGGTCATGATCGTCGGCAGCACCAGGTCTGCCACCGTCGATCGTGAGTACATCGAGCAGGACGCCAGGTTCACCACCGGCACTGCCCCGATCCGCGCCACCCAGAACATGCTGCCAGGGTGGGCCGGCGCGCCGAAGTGGACCATCTCCGCCTCGGCCTGTTGCAGGCCGACCAGGATCGGGTCGAGCGGGTCGATCGTGTTGCCGCCAGCCGCGAAGATCACCTCGGCCCCGGCGTCGAGGTACTCCTGCAGCGTCGCCGCGACCTCCTGCGCATCCGACTCGATGAAGCGCAGGTCGGTCAGCTCCGAGCCGTACCAGCGCAGCTTCTTCTCAACCACCTCGCGGAAGCGCGCCCGCATCTTGTCGTTGAGCCCCTCGGTCGCGAACACTGCCACGCGCTGCGGCTCGTAGGCCACCACCTCGACCGGCTTGTGTCCCGCCTCGGCCACCAGCCGCTCCGCCTCCTCGACCAGCTCTTCGCGGACGGTAATCGGCGTCGTCTTCACACCGGCGACAATCTTCCCCGGCAAGACCGGCTGCTTGTCGAGCAGGCTGAACGCGGTGAGGCCCTCGATCCGGTTGAGCGCCAGCAGCAGTTCGCGGTCGACCCGCAGCAGCCCCTTTCGCGTCGCGGCCAGGTTGAGCCGGCTCTGCACCGGCGGCCGGATCAGGATGCCCTCGCCGGCCACCGCCTCCGCCAGACGACGCCCCGCCACGTCCTCGTGCAGGTCGCCCGCCTCCGGCTCGATCAGGTGCAGGACGACGTCCGCCGCGCGATCCCATTCCGCCAGCGCCGCGTCGTCGATCAGCGACCCTTTCCGCAGGAAGCGCTTGCGGTCCTTCCCGCGCAGGTCGGCCGTCAGGACCCACCCACGCTGCTCCGGTCCGACCTCCGACGACGCGATTTCGTGCGCCTTCACGTCCCTCTCCCTCGCCTGGCTGAACGCTCCTTACCCTAGACTACAACCCTTTCGCGATTCCGGCCTCGCTGGCCGCGACCACAACTCACGGGCCATACTTCCCCTGGTGTGCCGATTGACCGGAGGAGCGTGGCCCCAGATGGCGATCTCGACGAACGAGCGGCTCCAGATGCTGCAGACCGCCGCGAAGTCCTGGCTGGAGGTCCGCCGCATC
>DAOKZM010000043.1:10991-12432 GCA_035325665.1 Thermomicrobiales bacterium
ATTCCGGATAGCGTCCTGCGGAAGCCAAACACCGTCGGCACCTGGCGCGGGCAGGATCTTCTGGTCCACCTGGCCAACTGGGACGAGGAGGCGATCAACGTCCTGGAGCGCATCGCGGCCGGCGAGACGCCGCACTGGCCGCTCCCGCCGGGTGTCGACAACGACGCCTGGAATGAGGAGCGCCTCGCCCCCTGGCGCTCGGCCACTCCGGCCCAGGCCCGCAAGTACCTGTTCGACACCCACGACCGACTGATGCACCTCGCCGAGACTATGCGCGGGGTGAAGCCCCGCGTCGTCCTCGGCGCCACCCAGTACCACTACGGCGAACACCTCGACGACCTCCGCGCCGTCGCCGCGACGAAGCCGTAGGGACAGCGCTCGCGCTGTCCGGCGCCCGCAGGCGCCGCTCCTTCGTCGACGGGCAACCCGCGTGAACGGCGCCTACCAGCACCGTAGGAGCGGAGGGCGCCACGCGAACAGATCCAGCACACGATCGTCGGGGGCCTCGCGCGCCGGCCGGCAATAACCGGCACTCCGCGACGATCCATCGGAGTCCACTGCTATGCACGATCAACGCCCAGCCGCGCTGGTTCGGCAATGATCGTGCGGCAGCCCGTGGGATGGTCACGATTTCGTCGGTCCGGGGAGTCGCCCCGGGGCCGCATTTGTGGAGGTCGACATGCTCTACCCGATCCAAAATGGCGTCCGCAATCGGCTGGATCTGTCCGGGATCTGGGCGTTTCGGATCGATCCTGACGAAGTGGGTGAACAACAGGGGTGGTTCAATGGTCTGGCGAATTGGCAGCCCATCGCGGTTCCTGGTAGCTGGAACGAGCAGTACGCCGACCTCTTCAACTACCTCGGGCTGGCCTGGTACGTCACGCGGACGTTCGTCCCGCGCGGCTGGCGCGGCCAGCGGATCTTCATTCGCGTCGGCTCGGCCAACTACTTCGGCGCCGTCTTCGTCAACGGCAGCCGGGTCGGCTCGCACGAGGGTGGGCATCTGCCATTTGCGTTCGAGATCACCAACCTCGTCCGCTGGGACGATGAGAATGTCATCGCGATTAGCGTCGAGAACCATCTCGAGCCAACCCGGGTGCCGGCCGGTAATATGAGTTCGGCGCTGGGGAGTGTTGGCGGCTACCCGCCGACGACCTTCGACTTCTTCCCCTTCGCCGGAATCCACCGACCAGTCGTCCTCTATTCCGTGCCTCGGACGTTCATCGACGACGTCACCGTCGTGACCAGCATCGACGGCACGGACGGCGCCGTCCAGGTAACGGTCAGGCTGAGCGACGAGGCCGCAGCCGGGGGCTTGAGCCTGACCGGCGGGGGCGACGAAATCAATGCCGACCTGGTGTTTGCCGGCGGGATCGCAGATGCGACGCTGACGATTCCGTCGGCCCGTTTCTGGTCCAACACCGACCCGTATCTCTACGAT
>DAOKZM010000044.1:0-12382 GCA_035325665.1 Thermomicrobiales bacterium
AGAAGGCCGCTGAGGAACGGTCGGTTGCTCTGCGAAGGACGCTGTCCCTTTCACCAACATCACCGCTTCCCGCTCGGAAACTTGCATACCACTGCCAGGTTCCAATCATCGGACCGAATCAAGTACCGGGGATGCCTGTCGAACATATCGAACAGCTACTCATGATCGACAGTTGGGGTTGGTCAGCCGTAACCGTACCAGTTGGCGACTGGTCGCTTATCATCTGCAACACGTCGCATCCTCCAGATCGATTTGAAAGCGATGTGATGCACGAGCTCTCACATCTCCTATGTGGGCACAAGGCCGCACGGATAGTCGATATAGACGGGCTGCCCTTCCCGTTACGCGAGTTCAACAGCGATCAAGAAGACGAGGCAATCTGGCACGCTGGTTGTCTCCAAATTCCTCGTCCGGCCCTTCTCTGGGCGCTTCGTCGAGGAATGGATAACGAAAGCATCGCCGACCATTTCGGAGCCAGTGAGCATCTTGTACGCTATCGACGAAACGTGACCGGCGTCGACCGACAAATTGCCTCTGCTGCTCGTTACCGCAGGAATCGCACGGGGCAGTCTACATAACCACTTTGATGGACAGCGCTACGATGCAACAACCCGATTGCCAGAACTCAATAGCGTCGAGGAACAGCGCACCAAACTCATAATCACGCGTCAATGCACGCTAGATTCGCAGTTCACCCTAGATGCGGACAAGCCGATCTACGTTCTTCATCGATTCCTCACGCGTGCTAACGCGGTCGGAGCCGTACGGCGTTCGTCCGCGAACGCAGCAGGTGTACCGTCTCGAACAGCCCTTCGAGATCTTCGGCAGCGATGAGGGCGACCGACTCGCGACCGGGCCTCATGATGATCACCGACTCTCGATCCTCGATCACCCGGTCGAGGAGTTCGCCGAGATGCGCTCGTGCGTCGTCATAGGTGATCGTAATCACCGTTCGCTCCATTCACCGCCATAATCGCCCGTGGAACGACAGAACGTCAAGAAGCCAGCCGAGGCGCCTGTCGATTCCGCCCCACCACGTTCGACTACCCTTCGTTGACGATACGCGAAACCATAGGAGGGCACCCATGCGGAAGATCATCGTCTCGGAGTTCATCACGCTCGACGGGGTGATCCAGGCGCCAGGGGGCGCGGACGAGGATACCGAGGGCGGGTTCGAGCACGGCGGGTGGACGATGCCGTACTGGGACGACAAGATCGGCGAGTGGCTGTTCGGGGTGACGGGGCGGGGGGGGTCGATCCGGCTGGGGCGCAGGCGGGGGGAGATCCACGCCGCGGCGTTCGAGCCGATGGCGGACGACGACCCGAACGAGCCGGGGTTCAACCGGATGTCGAAGTACGTCGTCTCCAACACATTGACGTCGGCCGACGCCTGGCGCAACTCGACGATCATCAGCGGCGACGTGGTCGGCAAGATCCGCGAGCTGAAGGCGCAGGGCGGCGGCGACATCCTGGTGGACGGCAGCAGCGAGCTGGTCCACACGCTCGTCGAGAACGGCCTGGTGGACGAGATCAACCTGGCCGTCTACCCGATCGTGCTCGGCAGCGGCAAGAAGCTGTTCCCCGACGGCACGCGGATCAACATGCGGCTGGCCGATGCCACGCCAGTACCGTCCGGCGTCATCATGACGCGCTACATGGTGGACCGGGGCTGATACGGGGCCGCGGTCGCGCTGGCATCGCCGCACCGCTGAGCCAGAGGGAACGAGCGAGGCGCCCACCCGGTTACCGGACAGGCGCCTCGCAGTGCAGGCAGGGACTAACCGCGGGCCGCGGCCATGCGGGTGATCGCCATCTCGAGGATCTCGGGCGAGGTGGCCATGTTGAGACGGACGTGGCCCTCGCCGCCGGCCCCGAAGGTCAGGCCGGAGTTGAGCGCGACCCGGCTCTGCTCCAGGAAGGCCTCCGACGGGTTGTCGCCGAGGCCCAGGTCGCGGCAGTCGAGCCAGGCGAGGTAGGTCGCCTCGGGCATCTGGTAGCCGACGGCCGGCATGTGGCGTTCCAGCAGGTCGCCGACCAGCTGCCGGTTGGCGTCGATCCCGCCGATGGCGGCGTCGAGCCAGTCGCGGGCGTCGTTCAGCGCCGCCGAGTGAGCGATCGCCGCGATGTGTCCCGCGCCGTGGAAGCCGAACGACTTGAGCTCGTCGGCGGCATCGGCGCCGGCCAGCACTAGCGCGGCCTTGAAGCCGGCCAGGTTCCAGCCCTTCGAGGCCGAGGCGACGGCGAAGTCCGGCTCGCTGCCGGCGACGCTCAGGTAGGGGACCATCTTCGAGGTCGGCATGATCAGCGGCGAGTGGATCTCGTCGGAGATGACGCGGACGCCGTACTTGCGGGCCAGGCTGGCGACCATCTCCAGCTCGGCGCGGGTATGGACCGTGCCGGTCGGGTTGTGCGGGTTGCAGAGCAGCATCACCGCGGTCTTGCCGCCCGCGGTCGCCTCCTTGAAGGCGGCTTCGAGGGTATCAGCGTCGAGCCGGAACTCGGCGTCGAGCGGCGGGTTGACGACCTCCCGGCCGGGCGTCTTGGCCACGCCGAAGAACGGCGGGTAGACCGGCGGGGTCACGATGATCGGCGCGTCGGCGGCGCCGATGGCACGCGAGACCTCACGAACGCCGCTCATGACGTCGGCGACCATTGCTATCGCGGCCGTGTCGGGCGACCAGCCCCAGCGGTCGGCGGCGAAGGAGGCGTACGCCGCGGGGTAGTTCTTCCCCATCGGGTAGCCGGTGTCACCGTTCTCCAACGCGTCGGTGACCGCCTTGACGATCGGCTCGGCGACGAAGGCGTCCATCTCCGCCACCCAGAGCGGCAGGACGTCGTCCGGATAGTAGTTCCACTTCGCGCTGGTCCGGGTGCGCAAGCGCGCCAGATCCAGTTCGGCAAACGGATTTGCCACGCCTACGTGAAGTCCCGACATCGACCGTTCCTTCCCACGCCAGCGCACCCCACTGCGCGCTGGAAGACCACCCGCCCGAGCATCGGGCGAGAACCGCCACTCATGGAGAGATCCTCGTGACATCGACGAGCGCACACGCCCGGACCGGCCAAACCGGATCCCGGCTCACGCCGGTTCGGCACTGCCGTGACCGAGTATCGCCCGAGTTGGCAACCAGACGATCGCAATCTCGCGCGTCTCTCCCACCGGCCGTTATCCTAGCGCGTTTCGCGCCGCATTCACATGTCCTCGTGCCTAACTTCGCTCGGCCCTTCCTACTGGCCCGTCGATGGCGAAGGCTGACGGGTCCGGCTTGTACGGGCGCAACAGCCAGAGCGGGCGGCGCAGGTTGCCGGGGCCGGGGGCCGGCCGGGTCAGCGCCATCCAGCGCTTGTAGACCTCGTGCGACTTGTTCGTGTCGACGACGATGTCGCCGTAGCGGTCGTCCGGTCCGGCCCGCACGCCGCGCACCTTCTGGTGCCAGGCGTGAGCGCCGGAGATCGGGTCGGGCTGCACCGGGAAGGTCAGGTTCTGATGCACCCCGGCGTCGCTCCACCAGATCTTCGAGGAGTCCGGGTCGTCGCTGTCGAACGGCCCGACGCCCTCGAGCTGGCGCAGCCGGAAGACGCCCGAGGCGTCCTCGTCGATCTTGACCAGGGCAGACGACCAGCGCTCGTTGCCGGCCGCCGCAGCCAGCCGCCAGCGTCCGAGGTGGTGCGAGCAGGCGGCCACGCCGGGCCGCATGCCCTCGGTTACCCAGGCGCGATCGACGAAGTGGCCGATCTCCGTCTCGATCCGGACCAGGTCGCCGGTCTCGACCCCGATCCGCTCCGCGTCACTCGGGTGCAGCCAGAGCGGGTTGCTGTGCGAGATCTCGTTGAGCCACTTCGAGTTCCCCGAGCGGGTGTGGATCAGCGTCGGGATGCGGTAGTTCGGCAGCAGGACCATCTCGCCCCTGGAGGCGTCGATCGTCTCCGGCGCGACGTGGCTGGGGATGTACGTCGGGATAGCATACTCCGGCCAGCCCCAGTCGTGGACGGTGCGCGAGAAGAACTCCAGCTTGCCCGACGGCGTCGGCCAGCCGCGCTTCGCCTCGCCATCGACCATCACGCCGACGGCGCGCCCATCGGTCGTCCCCGGTGGCATGCCCGGCATCGGCACGAGATTGACCGGATGCGGACGCGGCGACGGGCTCATGATGACGCCGTTCTCGTCCGTCCGCGCGCCCTCCAGCTCCGCGGCCGAGACCGGCTCGTCGAAGCTCTTGAACGGCCCCTGGCGGATCTCGAACGCGCTGTACTTGCGCATGTACTCCAGCGGGGTTAGGCCCTCGGCGGCGGCCGCCTCGGGCAGGCCCGGCACCGAATGCTCGAAGATCCAGCCGTAGTACTCCTCGACCGTCACCTTCTCGCCGGGGCGATAGGGGGATTCGTAGTACTGCCGGATGCCGAGCGCGCCGTCCGGGTCGATCCGCCAGGAGAGCTCGATCCAGAACTCGTTCTCCTCCCAGACCTCGCCGGGGTTGGCGTCCCAGGTATGCTCGACCGTCTCGCCCATGCGCTCCATCGCGACACGGACGACCGGCTGGCGGAAGGCGATCCACTGCGCGGCGTGCGTCTCGTAGGAGATCGTGTCGTGGCGCTCGGGGCCGTGGCCCATCGGCAGGACATAATCCGCGAACCAGGCGCTCTCGCTCCAGGTCGGGGTCAGCGCGGCGTGCAGGCCGATCTTGCTCTCGTCGCGCAGCGCCTCCATCCAGGTGAAGCCGTCGGGGTTCGTCCAGAGCGGGTTGTAGACGCGGCTGAAGTAGACCGAGAGCTTGCCGCGCCCCTCCTTAAGGAAGTGGGGCAGGAGGATGCTCAGCTCGTGGTGGGTGAGCGGGAACTCCTTCGGCCAGCTCAGCTCGTTCCAGACCTTCTGCTTGCCCGGCTCGACGAACGGCCGCGGGACGAACTTGTTCCAGACGTTCGGCATCGTCCCGCCCGGCGCGCCGACGCTGCCGGTCAGGACGTTGAGGAAGAAGAGCGCCCGCGGGACGGACCAGCCGCCGAGATGGCCGGCAGCCGCGGCGCGCCAGTTGTGGGCGGCGAACGCCGAGCCGGCCCGCCCGATCTCATAGGCCACGTCGCGGATCATCGACGCCGCCACGCCGCTCTCGGCCTCGGCTCGCTCGGGGGTGTACTCGCCGTAGATCTCCTTGAGCAGCTCGACGAAGCGCTCGAATGACTGCTCCTCGGCCGGGTGGATGACGCGCATGAACTCGTCCCAGTTCGTCCACTTGCGGACGAACTCGCGGTCGAACAGCCCCTCCTGGATCAGGATGTTGGCCATCGCCAGCAGGACGATCGCGTCGGCGCCGGGGGCCGGCGCCATCCAGTAATCCGCCATCGAGGCAGTGTTGGACAGCCGCGGGTCCATCACGGCGATCTTGGCGCCCTTCATCCGCGCCTCGGTGATGCGCTGGGCGTGCGGGTTGAAGTAGTGGCCGCTCTCGAGGTGGGCCGAGTTGAGCAGGATGAAGCGCGCGTTGGCGTAGTCCGGCGAGGGCCGGTCGATGCCCATCCAGAAGGCGTAGCCGGTCCGGCCACCGGAGGAGCAGATGTTGGTGTGCGAGTTATGCCCATCGACGCCCCACGACCAGAGGACGCGCTCCATGTAGCCGTCCTCGCCGGGCCGGCCGACGTGGTACATGACCTCGTTCTGTCGCCCATCGGTCAGCGCCGCGCGGATGCGTCCGGCGATGTCATCGAGCGCCGCATCCCACGACACGCGCTCCCACTGGCCGCTGCCGCGCTCGCCGACCCGCTTCATCGGGTAGAGGATGCGCTCGGGGTCGTTGACCTGGTTGAGCGTCGCCGGGCCCTTGGCGCAGTTGCGCCCGCGGCTGGCCGGATGGAAGGGGTTGCCCTCCAGCTTGCGGATCTGGCGCGTCTCCTTATCGACGTAGGCCAGCAGCCCGCAGGCTGACTCGCAGTTGAAGCAGATCGTCGGCACGATCGTATAGCGCCGCTCGACCCGCTCCGGCCACGCCTTCGCGTCCAGCTCGACCCAGTCGTCCCACTTCTCCGGCGGCGGGTAGGAGGCCAGGCCCGAGGTTCGTTCCGGGACGTAGGGCTCGGTGACGGGGCGGTGCGGTCGGCTGTTCGTGGTTGTGGTGTCGTCCATCTACGGACCCCTCCCCCCGGCCCCCTCCCCTGTGAAGGGAGGGGGAGACGGATTAGCTACGGTCTGTCTGGCCGTCGTCCTCGCCCCGCTCCCTCCGACGGAAGGGGAGTGACGGATTAGCTACGGTCTGGTTGTCTTCTTCGCTCCTCTCCCCTCCAAGGGGAGAGGCTGGGAGAGGGGTCCAGCGCGTCGATCGCCGCCCCGATCCTCTCCAGCACGCTCGTCAGGCCGCCAAGAACCTCGTCGTTCGTGAAGCGCAGCACTGTGAGATTGTGTGCTTCGATCGCCTTCTGCCGCTCTTCGTCCCAGTCTCGTTGCTCGTTGTGGACCGGGCCATCCACCTCGACCACCAGCCCGACGGCGTTGCAGTAGAAGTCCGCGATATACCCCGCGATCACCTGCTGCCGCCGGAACTGCAGCCCGCGCATCCGGTTCGCTCGAAGCCACTGCCATAGCACCCGCTCGGCAGGTGTCATCTCGCTCCGAAGTCGCTTCGCGAACTCCTTCTTCTCTGAAGCAACCTGCTGCCCTCTGACCACGTATCGCGGCACCCAACACCTCGTCTCTCTCCTCGTCCCTCCCACCCTTCGCAGAAGAGGGGAGCGGAGTAGCGGCAGCCCGCAGCGTCACTGCCGCGCCTCGTCTCCCCCTCCCTTCGCAGGGGAGGGGGCCGGGGGGAGGGGTCAGCTCAACGGCACGTCCTGCCCCGCGCTCACCCACATGCGCTCGTAGAGCCAGAGCCCCGCGAGCGCCGCAACCGCGGCCAGCGCCCCGAACAGGGCCTCGGCGTCGATCAGGAACATCAGCGCGACGAGGGCGAGCGGGACGAGGGCGCCGAGCAGCAGGACGCCGCCGTAGAGGACGCCGCGGTACGGGCCGCGGGTGATCAGGTCGACCGTCTTGCGGACGTGGGCGTTGACGTGCGGGACGCTGTACTCGAACGCCAGCAGCAGCGCCGAGAGGGCGACGCCGACGCCGAGGATGCCGCCGAGGACGCGCAGGTCGTCGTCACCCGCGCCGAGCACGGCGCCGCCGATCAGTAGGATCGCCGCGCCGGCCACGCCCGCCTGCACCAGCAGGTGCGGCAGCAGCAGCGGCGACTGCCACGAGTCGCGCCCCTCGGCCTGGGCGAACAGGAACGCGGTGTAGCCGGCCGCCGCGGCCGCCAGCGGGATCGAGATGGCCATCAACACGTCCTGGACGGTGCCCAGGTCGAGCAGCGCGGCGACCAGCCAGAGGAACGCGACGCCGCCAAAGGCGGCCAAGATGTAGCCGCCCCAGACCAGCCAGGAGGTCGGGTTGGGCTTGAGCATCAGGAACCAGAACCGCTCGGGACGCTTCAGGTCGACGATCAGGAAGACGGCGGTGGCGACGAT
The DNA here is from genome assembly GCA_035325665.1 of Thermomicrobiales bacterium. GTDB lineage: Bacteria > Chloroflexota > Chloroflexia > Thermomicrobiales > CFX8 > JAMLIA01. Next base: position 7,495 of record DAOKZM010000044.1, read on the forward strand.
GAAGACCATCGCCAGCACCGGCGCGGCCAGGTCGAACGTGTTGCGGTCGCCGGCCCAGCCGAACAGCAGCAGGATCGCCGCGATCAGCAGCGCCCCGGCGGCGATCCCCTTCGTCCAGAGGTACGTCGCCACCCGCCACCCCCACGGCTTCGGATGGTGGACGTCGTAGACGACCTTCGCGTCGCCGGGACCGACCAGCAGCTCGTCGGCTTGCTTGGCCTCCTTCGGCCGCTGGTCCGGGCGGATCTCACCCCACAGGTAGGCGTTGTCCCAGGAGAGCGCCTCGGGGGTCAGGCTGGCGTCGTCGGCGCCGATGTAGAACAGCTTCGGCTGGGTGCCCTGCTCCGGCTTGCGGACCGAGACGTTCTCGCGCGAGATGAGCTGGTGGATCTCGCTGGCCGGGTCGTCGATGTCCCCGGCGATGATCGCCTTGGCCGGGCAGACGACGACGCAGGCCGGCAGCAGGTCCTGATCGACCCGATGGGCGCAGTAGTTACACTTCGCCGCCGTGTTGGTGAACGGGTCGATGTAGAGCGCGTCGTACGGGCAGGCCTGCATGCACGACTTACAGCCGATGCAGCGGCTGGCGTCGAAGTCGACGATGCCGTCCGGCCGGCGGTAGAGCGCCTTGGTCGGGCAGATCTCGACGCAGGGCGCGTTGTCGCAGTGGTTGCAGCGCTCGACGGTGAAGAAGCGCCGCGTGTTGGGGAACTCCCCCTTCTCGGTGTACTTCACCCAGGTGCGGAAGACGCCGAGCGGGACCTCGTTCTCCGACTTGCAGGCGACGGTGCAGGCGTGGCAGCCGATGCACTTGCGGTGGTCGATGACGAACCCATAGCGCATTGCGATTGTCCCCTGTCCTCACACTCCACCTCTGCGGCCGTCAATCAGGCCGGCTGCGCCACCGGCCGGACGATTGGCCGCCCCGCCTCTTCCCAGGCGGTCGTGCCGCCGGCCACGTTGAACGCGCCGATCCTCTGCCGCTCCAGCAGACTGGCGCCCAGGGCGCTGCGATTGCCGCTGTTGCAGACGACGGCGACCGGCTCGCGGAGTGGGGGCATCGTCGCACGATCGCGCAGATTGCGGTAGGGCACCACCCGCGCGCCGTCGATCGTGCCGGCCGTCTCGACCTCCGACGCCTCGCGGACGTCGATGACATCGCCGACCTCGCCGGCCTCGATCCGGCGCGCCAGCTCGGCCACGTCCACGACCGGCGTTGCGGCCATCGGCAGGCCGGCGGCGCGCCAGTCATCCGGCCCGCCGTCGAGCGCGTAGAGTGGGTTGGTCATCCCGAGCACCATCAATGAGTCGACCGCGTCGGCCAGGTCCTCCTCGTCGGCGGTGACGAGCAGCAGCGGCGTCTCGCCATCGACCAGCCACGAGACCATCAGCCCGAACTGGCCGTAGGAGATCGGCGCGTTGATCGCTCCGGCGAGGTGGGCCGGGCCGGCGACCTGATGGTCGCGGCCATCGACGATCGTGACCTCGTCGATCATCGCGGCCGCCTCGGCCGGCGAGACGTGGCGCGCCTCCGGACGGGCCAGCGCCGCCCCGGCGCGGTTGATCTCGACGATGCGGTCCATGTTCGGCGGCCGCGACGGCATGTCGGCCAGGATGTCGGCGACGAACGAGTCCTCGCCACCGATCTTCAACGAGGGGTTGGCGCGCCGCTCGCGGCCGATGGTGGTGGACGGTTCCGGCTCGATCCGCTTGCCGCAGAGCGACCCCGCCAGGTGGCCGGGATAGACTTCGACGGTGTCGTCGAGCGCCAGCAGCCGCTCGTGGAGCGAGTGGTACAGCTCGCCGGCCAGCTCGGCCGGACCGCCGGCCGCCTTGTGCAGGTCGGGCCGCCCGACGTCGCCGACGAAGAGCGTGTCACCCGTCAGCAGTCGCGCGGGCTCAACGCCAGTCGTGTCGCGGACGAGCAGGCTGATGCTGTCGAAGCTGTGGCCGGGGGTGTAAAGCACCTGCAGCCGGTAAGGCCCGGCCGTGATCTCGTCGCCGTCGTCGAGGTCCTGGTGCGGGTAGCGCGCCTCGGCGTTGCGGTGGATCAGGATCGTCGCGCCGGTCCGGTCGGCCAGGCGGGTCGCGCCAGACACGTGGTCAGCGTGGGTGTGCGTCTCGACGATCGCCGTGATCTCCAGCTCCGCCCGCCGGGCAAGCCCGACGTACTGGGCCACCGCGTCCCAGCGCGGGTCAACGACGACGCACTCGCCGTCGCCCCCGATAATGTACGACGCGCACCCGATATCGGGCAGGCGCAACTGACGGAAATAGCTCGGCATGAGACGCTCCTTTCAGGCGAAGGGATGAGGGATGAGGCAAAAGGGATGAGGGAGTGGGAGGAACGACCCCTCCCCCTGCCCCTCCCCTTTGAAGGGAGGGGAGAAGAACGGCAGGCGACGCTGTTGCCGACGCCCCCTCGCCCAAGGCTGGGAGCGGGAACTGGGGGTGAGGGCCGTCTTTCCCTCATCCCTCATCTTCCCAACCCGCCTTCTCGATGTAGAACGTAAAGACGCCGTCCTGCTCGTTCCATTCGAGCAGGTTGTGGCCGGTCTGCTCGGCCCAGGCGGGGATGTCGCGGACGGCCCCGCGGTCGGTCGCGCTGACCGAGAGGATCTGGCCCTTGGCGAGGTCCTTGATCGCCTTCTTGACGTTGAGGACCGGCATCGGGCACATCATCCCCTTGGCGTCCAGGTGCTTGTCGACGTGTGTAACGCTCATCTGTCCTCCTCGACTTTCGTTCGACACAGATACAACGGCGCCGGCCGGCGCCCGGCAACGGACCGGCTCGGCGGCGGAATGGGTTGGGTTACTAGACGAACAGGGTCGTGTGCGCGCCGGAGGCGAAGGCCAGGAACGACGCCGCGCCGCCGACCTCGCACTCGTCGATCAGTTCCTCGCGCTTGATGCCCATGACGTCCATCGTCATCTGGCAGGCGATCAGCTTGATGTCGAGCTCAATCGCCTCGCGCAGCAGTTGGTCCGGCTTGACGACGTTGTGCTTGTCGAACATGCCCTTCATCATCTTCGTCGCCGCCGGAGTCATGCCGGGCAGCATGCCGACGATGTTCGGCACCGGGTAGGGCATCGCCGGGTTGCCGACAGGCGGGACCTGCAGCCGATCGGCGCCACCCTTCTTGAGGATGTTCAGCCCGTAGAAGGTGAAGAAGAAGGCCGCCCCGGCCTCCATCGCCGCCCCCGTCGTCGCCAGGATCAGCGGCGGGTAGGCCATGTCGAGCGTGCCCTTCGAAGCGATGATCGCGACCTTGCGCTTCGCCGGGTCGCGCTTGAGCGCCTGCTGGACGCGCTCCTTAACTAGGACGTCCAGCCGCTCGGCGACGACGGCGTCGACCCGCTCCTGGATCAGCGCGTCGAGGTCGGCCGGGATCTCCGTTCCCGGAAGTTCGATATGGGTGCTCATCTGATTACCTCCTGAATCATCCCACCACCATCCGGCCGGCGCGCTAGCGCGTCAGCCGCGAGACCATGCTGACCATCTGCGCGACCGCCTTCTCTGGCGACGGATACTCGTCCGGGTTGCGCAGGCAGTGCAGCGCGAACTCCTCGAGCAGCTCAGTCGAGAGCGAGTGGCTGGCCGAGCGCATCGCGCTGATCTGCGTCATGACATCGCGGCAGTCGCGGCCCTCGTCGATCATCTTCTGAATGCCGCGCGCCTGCCCCTCAATGCGCTTGAGGCGCTGGATCATGTCGTCGCGGACGTCGGCGTCGAGCCGGTCGATCGATGCCATCGGGGGAGACCTCCTTCCGGCACTGAATTGTACGGTACCCCTGTGGGGTAGTATTCTGCGCGATATAGCCCTCGAATGTCAAGCGCACCGCTCAGTCGTCGAAACGACAGCGGGCGATATCCCCCTGGGCGACCCAGATCGGCGGACCAGCCAGCGACTCGTCCACAATCAGATAGAGGGTGCCGGTCGGCTCGCCCGGCGTGCCATCCTCGTTCACGTTTGGCTCGACCCACCAGCCGAGCGCGATCGCCCGCCCGGCGATCACCCCCGCGCCACTCTTGCGCGGCAGGGTCGTCTCGATCCACAGCCGCTGTGTCACCGGCACCGCGAAGTCGGCATGGTGCTCCATCTCGGTTACGTGCAATCTGCCCCCAATCCGTCCTCATCGCGACAATCCATGGACGCGCTTCAAGCCCGATCGTGGCTCGTAGGCCGTCGCGGAATCGTCGCACCGCGATGGCTACCGTGTCAGTTTCGTGTCAGTTGGGATCGGGAAGGGCGCGCGGCTCAGACCGGCCGGCGGGCGCGATGAATGGCGATCAGGCCGAGGCCGAAGGTGTGGCACTGGATCCGGTCGAAGCCGGCGCGCTGCATCGTCGCGCCAAGCTCGGCCGGGCTGGCGAAGGCGGCAGCCGAATCGGGCAAGTAGGTGTAGGCGTCCTTGTCGCGGGCGACGACCTGGCCGAGGACGCGGGCGACCACGCCGAATCCGGTGTTCAGCAGCCGCCCGACCGCGCCGTCGCGCCTCGACGCCTCCAGGCAGACGACCCGCCCGCCCGGGCGCAGGACGCGCAGCATCTCGCGAAACGCCTGCTCCTGGTCGGCGACGTTGCGGACGAGGAAGCCGCTGGTGACACAGTCGAACGAGGCGTCGGCGAACGGCAGCGCCAGCGCGTCGGCGACGGCGAAGCGCAGGTTCGTGGCGCCCTCTCGCGCCGCCCGCTCGACGGCCGGCGCCAGCATCTCGGGGACGAAGTCGGCCGCGACCACCTCGCGCGCGCCGAGCCGGACCAGCTCGCGGGCGATATCACCGGTGCCGGCCCCGAGGTCGAGCGCGACCGCGCCGGCCGGATCGGCGGCCCGCGCCGCCACGCGCTTCCAGTAGCGGTGCCGGCCGGCCGTCATCAGGTCGTTGA
>DAOKZM010000045.1:0-7507 GCA_035325665.1 Thermomicrobiales bacterium
TACGGCAGCGGCACGTTCATGCCGAAGATGCTGGTGATCAGCGTCAGCGGGAGGATGATCACCGAGATGACGGTGAGCGCCTTGATCACCTCGTTGAGACGGTGCGAGGCCAGTGAGTCGAAGGTGTCGCTCAGCCCGTCGAGCACCTCCTTGAGGTCATCAAGCGAGTCCCAGATCTTGCCCAGGTGGTCCGCGATGTCGCCAAAGTAGACATCGGTTTCGATGTCACTGCGCACGATCGGCAATCCTCGGTGCTCGAGCTGGGAGACGATCGCCAGTTGCGGCTTCATGATCCGCCGCAACGCGATTAGGTCACGCCGCACGACTGATATCTCCTGGACCGTCTTCAAGCTCGAGCTGTCGAAGATCGCATCCTCGATCGTCTCGATACGTTCCGTCAACCGGTTGACGATCGGGAAGCAATAATCGACGAGCCGGTCGATGACGTAGTAGAGGAGATGCAGCGACGAGTGACCCATCATCGCCTCGCGCGCGTCCTCGGACTTCGCTGCCTGGTCGAACATCCCGACGAGGGGACGAAGCACGCCGTCGTGTGCGGTGATGACGTAGTCGCGGCCGACGAAAAAGTCGACCTCCGACGCGGCCGTCACCCGAGTCTGCTTGTTGTGCACCGGGAAGTGCATAACCAGGAAGGCATAGTCGTCATCGACATCGATCTTCGGCCGCTGGGTGCGGCTCGTTACGTCGTCGAGCACGAAATCATGGAACCCGAACTCCGTCCGCAGAAACTCGATCTCCTGCGCGCCAGGCTTGCGGATGTCAATCCAGCGCAGGCCCTCATGAACGACAACCTGGAGCCGCGAGGCGACTCCGGCCGCTTCGTCCCCATGGCGTCTCTTGCTGGATCGGACGAGTCGCGTCGCCCCGGCAATGGGAAGCTGCCTGCGTTTTGCCGTCGCCATGCCGCGATCCCGTCACCATCCTCAATGCTCGGCCGTCCTTCGTTGCTCGTGCGCTAAGGATACGAGCAACGAAGGATATCGGCGGACATCAGGCTACGAGGGGATGACGATCAGCTCGCGCTGCGGCTCGCCCAGGAACTCGCAGCCGTCGGCGGTGACGACGATGTCCTCCTCCTGGCTGACGTAGCCGTAGCCGGGGACGAGGCAGCCGATCTCCAACGTGTAAACCTCGTCCTTCTCCAGCCGCCCGTAGGGACGTTGGCCGTAGCGCTCCCAGCGCGGGCCGAGGACCGGCCCGCCATCATGGCAAGCGCGGCCCATCTGATGCCCGAGAGCGTACTGCCACTCCTCCAACCCCTCCGCCGCGAAGATGCGACGGGCGACATCATCGACTTCCCAGCCCATTACTCCGGGCTTGATGAACGCGGCTGCGTCCTGGATGCACCGGTCGACGATCGCGAAATAGCGTTTGGCCTCCTCCGGCGCGTCCGCCTCGCCCGGCCGGAGGAAATAGTAGGTTCGCTGCATGTCTGAGCAGTACTCATCCTCCCGAACGCCGAAGTCGATCGTCAGCAGCTGTCCGGCTCGGGTCTGCTCATCCGTCGGGCCGACGTGGCCGCGCGGCGAATCCGGCCCGGCGGTAACGCCGGGGCAGTAGTTCCAGTCCCACGACGACCCGATCCGCCGCTCGTCAAGCTGGCCGTGCATGAACTCGCTGATCTCGATCTCGCTGAGGCCCGGCCGAAGCCAGCGCCGGGTCGCCTCCCAGATCCGCTCCGTCGTGCGCACAGCCGTCCTGATCCGCTCGAGCTCAGCCGGTGACTTGCGGGCGCGCACCTTCGCCGGGATCTCACCGGACGACTGCACCTTCGCCCAGTGCGGTGTGTCGCCGAGCATCTCCTCCAGCAGGAGATACATGCCGTGGGTGAGGCCGTCGGCCATGTTGTTGTCGGTCGAGTAGTTCAGCGCGATGGTGTTCGGCTGTAGCTCGTCGAGCGCCTTGACGAGCTCGGTCGAGATACCCTCGACATAGCCGACGACGTTGTTCCAGGCGCCCGTCTGGCGGACGTTCGCCACGTCCCCGGTCGCGACAATCGCGCGGTGCTCACCGGTCCGCGAGATGAGGAAGGCCGACTCCCAGGTGACGCTTGTCCCGACCACCAGCGGCATACTCGGATCGCCGAGTACGTCGCTTTCGCGGGCGACGATCATCCATAGATCGACCCCCTCCTCATCGAGGACCTCGACAGCCTGCCCCAGCTTCTCGCGGACAATCGTGTTCTCCACGCGCGCTCACTCCGCTCTCTGTCCGCCGCCGCTAGCGGCGCATCTTGACGACCTTGAACGCCTCGGCCATCGGGATACCCGCCTCACGCCCGACGTCCTCCGCCCGGTCACGCATCCGCTGCTCCAGCGTCTCCCCGGTCCCAACCTGGCTGGCATGCGCCCGCAGCGCGTGAATCTTGGCGTCGAACGTCTCGCTGATGTCGATGAAGTGATCCGGCGTCTCGGACCCATAGAGCCACAGTTCGGCCACCTTGTGCGGCTCAAGGCCGTCCTCCAGGTGCTGCGGGAAGTAGAGCGGGTCGCGCGCCGTCGGGTAGACCGAATCGACCGCGGTGATGCCCACCGCCCGGTGGTCGGGGTGCAGCGAGTACGGCCGGAATGGATCGTGGGTGATCAGGACGTCGGGGCGATGGGTCCGGATCTGGCGGACGATCTTCTCGCGGAAGTTGATGTCCGGAACCAGCTCCCCATCGCCCAGCCGCAGGAACACCGTGTCGGCAACTCCCAGACGCCGGCTCGCCTCGAGCTGTTCGCTCTCGCGCAGCGCGGCGAGCTCGGGGGAGGAGATGTCGCGCCGCGCTGTCCCCTTGTCTCCGGAGGTGCACAGCACGAACACCACGTGCTTACCCTCGCGCGCGAACTTCGCGACCGACCCGGCGCAGGAGAACTCGGCGTCGTCGGGATGGGCGACGACGACCATCCCCCGTGAGAAGTCGTCCGCATCTGACTGCGACTCAGCCTGCTGAGCACAAGCACCCACTATCCAACAGCCGGAATGGCACGTCAAGAGCCGGACGCGCGCTCGATTCCGGCGGAGCGTCCGCTACAATTGCGGTGATGAGAGTACGGAACCGCGCGCGGCGCCAACAATCGCAACTTCGCATCCTCATGATCGCACCGACGTCCTTCTTCGCGGACTACGGCTGCCACGTCCGCATCCTCGAAGAGATCACAGCACTCCAGCGCCTCGGCCATCGCGTCCGCCTCTGCACCTACCACAACGGTCGCGATCTACCCGGCGTCGATATTCACCGTTCGGTGGACGTGCCATGGCTGAAGCGCGCCGAGGTCGGCAGCTCGCGACACAAGGCCTATCTCGATGTTGCTCTCTTCGTGGAAACCGCCCGCCAGCTCCTCAGCTTCCGGCCCGATGTCATCCACGGGCACTTGCACGAGGGGGCGCTGATCGGCAGTGTCCTCGGGCGGATCTCACGCCGGCCGGTCGTCTTCGACTATCAAGGCTCGCTGACGGAGGAGATGCTCGACCACGGCTTCATCCGCCAGCGCGGACGTCGAGAGCGCTTCTTCCGGCGGCTCGAACGCTGGATCGACCGGCTGCCGGAGCGCGTCGTGCCGAGCGGCGTCGCCGCGCGGGACTATCTCGAGCGGAGCGGACTCGACCCGGCCCGCATTCGCTACATCCCCGACGCCGTCGACCTCGCACGCTTCGATCCGGAAGCGGCGCGGAGCGGCGGCATGAAGGTCCGCGAGCGTCTCGGAATCCCGCCTGAGGCTCGCGTCGTCGTCTACCTCGGCCTGCTCGCCGAATACCAGGGGACGACGCTCCTGATCGACGCCGCCGCCGACTACCTCCGCCGGCATCCCGACGTGTACTTCATCGTCGCCGGCTATCCTGGCCCGGAGCTCTACGCGCGCCAGGCACGCGATCGCGGTATCGCCGACCGCGTCATCTTTCCCGGCAAGGTCCCCTACGAGGATGCGCCGTCACTGCTCGCCGCGGGGGATGTTGCGGTCGCGCCGAAGCTCTCGACGACCGAGAGCAACGGCAAGATCTTCAACTACATGGCGATGGGGTTGCCGACGGTCGCGACAGACACGCCGACCAACCGCGCGATACTGGGCGGGCTCGGCCACCTGTTCCGACCGGGAGACGCGGGCGGGATCGGCGCCGCACTTGACGCGGCCTTTGCCGAGGACGCCGGCGCTCGCGTCGCACTCCGCCAGCGCGTCCGTCTGCAATTCAATTGGGAGGATCATGTCGGTGAGCTCGTCGGCGTTTACCACGAGCTGATCGGGCAGCAGTCGATGCCGGAGACTACCGAGGCGACGATAGCGTCGCCGACCGCCGACTAGCCTCGCCCGGCAAGCCGATCCTGGAGATATCCTTCAAGAGCGTCGTCGGCAACTTCCGTCTGCTCGCCGCTGGCCATGTCGCGCACGATCACGACGCCGCGCTCGACCTCGTCAGGGCCGACGACCAACGCGTAGGGGATCTTGCGCCTGCCGGCGTAGCGAAGCTGCCGGCCGAGGTCGCGGTTCTCCTCCATCGCCACCTCGGTCGGGATACCGACGACCCGCAGCCGCGAAGCGATCGAGAGCGACTCGATCGTCCGTTCAGCGTCGAAGATCGTCACGAAGACGGCGGAGATAGTCGGCGGCACATTCAGCAGCCCGAGCTCCTCGACCACGTCGATGATGCGCTCCAGCCCGAGCGACATGCCGGTCGCCGGAATATCCTGCCCGGAGAACATGCCGACTAGCCCGTCGTAGCGGCCGGCCCCACCGAGCGAGCCGATCTTCGGCTCCTCGACCGTCGTCTCGAACACCGGGCCGGTGTAGTACTCCAGTCCCCGCGCCAGCGCCAGGTCGAGGACGTAATGCTCCGGCGGGGAGCCGAGCGCGGCCAGGAACTCGAACAAGTCCTCCAGGTCGGAGATAGCGTCGCGCGCCAGGTCGATCCCGGCCAGCCGCTCGGAGACGGCAGATAGCACGGCGTCCGGCGCGCCAGATGTCGAGACCAGGTCGACGATCCGGTCGGCGATGGCGCGGTCTACCCCGGTCGCCTCCAGTTCGCGGACGACCCCGTCGTCGCCGATCTTCCCCAGCTTGTCGATCGCCCGGTAGACGCTCGGCGCCTGCTCAGCCGAGACCCCCGCGTAAAGCGCAAGGCTCTCCAGCAGCTTGCGGTGATTGATGTGGACGACGAAATTGGGCATCTGGATCCCGCGCAACGCCTCGATCACGATCGAGACTACGTCGGCGTCGGCCAGCATCGACTTGGCGCCGACGATATCGGCGTCGCATTGCCAGAACTCGCGGTAGCGCCCCTTCTGCGGCCGGTCGGCCCGCCAGACCGGCCCGATGTGGTAGCGCTTGAACGGAAAGACCAGCTCGTTACGATGCATGGCGAAGTAGCGCGCCAGCGGCACCGTCAGGTCGTAGCGCAGACCGATCTCCCGGCCGCCGTGGTCTTCGAAGTGATAGATGAGCCGCTCGTCCTCGCCGTACTTCCCGGCCAGGCTCTCATAGTACTCCAGTGCGGGCGTGTCGATCGGCTCGAACCCGTGGCGCTCGAAGACGTCGCGAAGCACGCCAATGACGTGCTGGCGCAGCAGCATCCGCTCGGGCAGGAAGTCACGCATGCCCTTGAGCACTTGCGCCGAGCGCTGCGGCCGGCGCCGCTCGGCTCCCTCACGCGGCGACGCGTCGTTCATCAACCACTCCCAGATCGTCCGCCGCCGGCCCGCCAGCCGGCAGTGCACGATGATAACAGAGCGCTTGTCTTGGGACGGCCGCTACTTGTTGATCTCGAAGATGATGTGCGCCAGTTCCGGAGCGATGAGCTCGTCCATCGCCAGTGCGACCGCGTTGGAGGAGCCGGGCGTCGAGATGACCAGCGTGCCGTTCAGCACCCCAGCCGTCGCTCTCGAGAGCATCGCCGCCGCGCCGATCTCGGAGAACGACAGCATTCGGAAGAGCTCGCCGAAGCCGGGCAACGTCTTCTCCAGCCTGCGCGAGATCGCGTCGAAGGTTGTGTCGCGGCTCGCGATGCCGGTGCCGCCGTTGAAGAGGATTGCCTGGCAATCCGGTGCGACCGCGTAACGGTCGAGCAACTGTTCGATCTCCGCAGGCTCGTCGCGGACGATGTGGTAACCGACGATCCGATGTCCGGCGGCCTCCAGGCGCTCGCGCATGATCTGGCCGCTTTTGTCGGTCTCGACAGTCCGTGTGTCACTGACGGTGACGACGACACAGTCGACGCTCTTCGGCGCGCTCTCACGGTGCTCAGTGACGGACTGGCTCATCGCGGTCCTCCCCTGCGACGCATTGGTCCCTCGCTACGGACGCGGCGTCTCACTCCAGCGACAGGTTCTCGTGGTGGTCGATCGAGGCTACTGACCCGTTTGGCCGCAATGTGATCGCGACCAGATCGACGCGCCAGATCAAATCGGCCAGCTCGGGCTGGCGCTCGCGATACTGTTCGGCGGCGCGCATCAGCGTCGCCAGCTTGCGCCCGTCGACCGACTCGCCGGCACTTCCGAAGCGCGTACCCGTCCGGACTCGCACCTCGACGAACACCAGTTCGGCGCCGTCGATCGCGACGATGTCCAGCTCGCCGCCACGATAGCGGACGTTTCGCCCAACAATCCGGTATCCCCGGTGAGCCAGCCAGCCAGCAACGTACTCCTCGCCGGCCGCGCCGGCTTCAGTCCGCGACGACATCGGTCAGCAGCCTGCGAACGGGCGCGAACGAGGCGCGATGATGGCGCGTCGGACCATGAGCCGCCAGCGCCCGCTGGTGGAGGACGGTGCCGTACCCTTTGTGTAGCGCGAAGCCATACTCCGGCCACTGCTCGCCTAACTCGATCATGATGCGGTCGCGATGCGTCTTGGCCACGATCGACGCCAGGGCGATCGACAGCGACACGCAGTCTCCGCGGACGATCGCGTCACACGAGCACAGCAGGTCGGGAATCTCGAAGGCATCGACCAGCACGTGGTCGGCAGCCGGCCGGATCGCCGCCGCGGCATCGCGCAGCCCGCGCTTGTTGGCCCGGCCAACTCCAATCCGGTCGATAACATCGACCGGGATCTCGGCGATGGCGAACGGGACGCCGACCTGCTCGATGACGTCGACCACTCGGCGGCGCTGGTCGGCGCTGAGTTGCTTCGAATCGCGCACGAGCGCGCCAGCGCGGTTGAGCGTGCGGGTCAGCCGGGCACGGGCCGTCGGCTCTGCCGGCAGCGCCACCGCGGCAGCCACCAGCGGGCCGGCCCAGGCGCCGCGGCCGACCTCGTCTACGCCGGCCACGACCAGCTTGCCCGCGCGCCAGGCGTTACGCTCCCAGACGAGATTCGGCATGGCGGCTCGCTCAGGTCGCATCGAGCCCCTGGCGGCGGCGCAGCCAGGCGATCGCGTCCAACCGCGCGATGTCGATGATGTCGTGCTCGATGACTCGCGCCCGGAGCTGGCCTTTGTGAATCTCGACGTTAATGAAATCGACATCGAGTCCGGTGACCTTCGCCAGCTCCTCGGGGGTATAGCGCTCCTTCAT
>DAOKZM010000045.1:7517-12322 GCA_035325665.1 Thermomicrobiales bacterium
CCCGCCGCTCGCGGCCACCGCCGCCTCACACGCCGCCATCTTCGCACGAACCACGCCGGACGCCCAGACGCGAAACGGCGGCCCGGGTAACCGGGCCGCCGTGACTATCGCCTTCTCTTGGTCAGCTATCGCGCTTGACCGGGTTCCGCAGCGACGAGCCAACCGGCCGCCGCCGCTCGCGGATTCGCGCGGCCTTACCGCTGCGGTCCCGCAGGTAGTACAGCTTCGCCCGGCGAACCCGGCCACGGCGCAGGACCTCGACGCGCTCGACGCGCGGCGAGTGGAGCAGGAACGTCCGCTCGACGCCGATCCCGTGCGAGGCGATGCGCCGAATGGTGAAGTTCTCGTTGATGCCGCCGCCGCGACGGCGGATGACGACGCCCTCGAACGCCTGCAGGCGCTCGCGCGAGCCTTCGACGACCTTGACGTGCGCCCTGACCGTGTCACCCGGACCGAAGTCCGGCATGTCGCTGCGCATGAAGCCCTGCTCGATCTGACGAATCGTGTCGACCATGTCGTCCCACCTTGTCCGTCGTTCACTGTGCCACCGGCAGGCCCCGGCAGCGCCAGGGAGCCACGGATCGTTCGGTGTGCTACGCGAAACTCTGAGGCGACACGCGAAAATCCCGCGCGCCGCGGCAACCTGCGCAGTATAGCAGCGTCACACGACGCCGGGCAACTTCGCCGTCAGCCGCCGGTCGCCAACAGCCTCCAGCACCTCAGATGCGACCTCGTAGCGGTGAAATGACGGCATGATGTAGACGCCGTGGACCTCGTCGCGCGCCTCCAACAGCAGCTCCTGACTGATCCGAACCCCCTCGCGACGGCCATTGCTGCCCGCCAACCGCATCCGCTCTCGGATCGCCTCGGTCGGCCGGATTCCCGGCACCTCGTTGTAGAGGAACTCGGTATGCCGATGACTCTGGAGCGGCAGGATTCCGAGCATCACCGGCACGCCGAGCGGGCCGTGGCGCTCCTCGTAGATCCCGACGAACGCGCGCCAGGTATCCAACTCGTAGACCGGCTGCGTCATGATGAGGTCGGCGCCCGCAGCCAACTTGCGAGCCACGCGGTCAGCCTCGTGGGGCAGGTCGTCGCGCGTCGGATCGGCCGCGACGATGACGGTAAAGCTCGCCTGCTTCCCAATCGAGGCTCCGGCGGCGTCGGTCCCCGCGTTCATCGACTGCAGCACCCGCGCCAGACCCACCGAGTCGAGGTCATAGACGGCCGTCGCGTTCGGATAGTCGCCGAGGCTTGGCGGGTCGCCGGTGAGCGCCAAGATGTTGCGAACGCCCAGAGCGTGTGCGCCGAGCAGGTCGGACTGGAGGCCCATCAGGTTCCGGTCGCGGGTGGTGAAATGCAGGATCGTCTCGACGCCGACCTCGGTCTGGATCAGGAAGCACAGCGCTAGCGCGCTCATGCGGACACGCGCCATTGGCGAATCGGCCACGTTGACCGCATCGACCCCGGCCGCCTTCAACATCCGCGCGCCGTCCAGCATCTTCTGCGGATTGAGGCCGCGCGGAGGGTCCAACTCGACCGAGACAAGAAACTGCTTGCCGATCTTTCGCGCCAGCTCGGTTGGCTCTTCGGGCGGCAGCAGCTCGATCGCGCGGGCCGGCGTCGGCCGGCGCGCCGGCTGGACGTCGCTGCCACGGAGTCGCTCGTCGATGGCGCGGCGCATCGCCCTGGTGTGGTCGGGCGTCGTGCCGCAGCAGCCGCCGATGACCTGCAACCCGAGGTCCAAGCTCTCGACGGCGAACGCCGCGAAGTACTCTGGCGACGACGGGTAGATGACGCGGTCGTCCACCTGCATCGGCCACCCCGCGTTGGGCATGCCGGACAGCCGCACCGCGCGGTCGTGCGCGCGCAGATCACCGAGCACGTCGAGCACGCGCCGGGGTCCAACGCTGCAGTTCACGCCGATTACGTCAACGGCCAGTTCGCGGAGATGATGCAGCACCTCGGTCGGTGAGCTGCCGCCGACCGTCCGGCCGTCGTCCGAGAACGTCATCGAGGCGATGATCGGCAAGTCCGACACCTCACGCGCGGCCAGGACGGCCTCGGTCATCTCGGCCAGTGACCCGATCGTCTCGATGACCAGCAGATCGACGCCGCCCTCAAGCAACGCGCCGATCTGCTCGCGGAACGCGGCGCGGACGCGCTCGGGGTCGTGGAGCTCGAACGGGATCTGAGCCATCCCGGTCGGGCCGACCGCGCCGCCAATCAACACCGGCACGCCGGAAATCTCACGCGCCTCGATCGCGAGGCGAGCCCCCCGATAGTTGATGTCGCGGACACGATTGTCGAGACGATGCTCCCCAAGTCGGAAGGCGTTGGCGCCGAAGGTGTTCGTCTCAATCATGTCGGCTCCGGCGGCAATGTAGTCACGGTGGATCTGGACGATCGTCTCGCGGGCCGAGAGATTCAGCTCGTCAAAGCAAGCGTCAAGCGGCACTCCGCCCGCGTGGATGAGCGTCCCCATGGCGCCATCGCACAAGATGGGGCCAGCGTTCAAACGCTCGATGAACGGATGCGCCATTCGGGGTATCCTTTCGGAAACGCTGGTCATGCGCCGGGACGAGTCAAGGCGCGATTGTAGCATCGGGAGCCAGCCGTGAACGGTCGGATCCCACGCTTCCATGTCCGCATGCCGGCACAACCTCAGCCCTCCTCGTTCGTTCTGAATATCGGAGGGTATGTGGTGGAAAGGGTCCTGATGGCATCCGAAGAGGATGTGTGGGTTAGCCGGGCCAAGGCGGGGGACCAGGCGGCCTTTGAGGCGATCGTCCAACGGTACGAGCGCCCCATCTACAGCTTTATCTATCGCATGATGGGCAACGCCGACGACGCCGCCGACCTGACGCAGGACTGCTTCGTCCGCGCGTATCGGAGTCTCGGAAAGACGAACAACGAGCTTAACGTGTCCGCCTGGCTACATCGCATCGCCTCAAACGCCTGCCTCGACGTACTCCGCCGGCGCCAGCGCATCCGCTGGCTGCCCTGGGATAACGCCAAGCACGAGCCGCTTCTTGGCAGTGAGGACGGCGACGGTCCCGAGCGGCAGGTAATGGCGAGCGAGACCTCAGCTGTCGTCCAGCAGACTCTATCCCAGATGTCACCGCGCAACCGGGCGGCGCTGATTATGCGCGAGTACGAGGGGATGTCGTGCGACGAGATCGGCGATGTCCTCGGTCTCAGCCGATCCGCCGTCAAGTCCGTGCTGTTTCGCGGCCGCGAGGAGTTCCGCAAGCTCTACCTAGAGGCCGAGAGCGAGGTGCGGTCATGACCGACTGCGCCAGCTTCCGCGAGATGTTGTCCGAGCTCGTGGACGGCGCCCTTGGACCCGACGATGCCGCGCGGATGCGAACCCACCTCGTCCACTGCGACGAGTGCCGCACTACGTTGGAGGACTATCGACGCATCGGCGCCTCGATCCGCGCGCTCCCACCAGTCATGCCACCGGCCGACCTGCGGGACGCGATCTACGCCGAGACGATCGACGCCGGGCAGCGGCGGCTCTACCTGATCACCAATCGCGTCGGTTACTCGCTGGCCGCGGTCGCCGCCGTCGTCACCGTCTTCCTGGTCGCCGCCTATCTGCTACTCGGCGGGTATCAGCGGAGCATCGACCCGGAGATCACCGCGTCCAGACCCGACAACAACGAACAGTGGCCCATCACTAGCCCGATCGAGATCACGTTCAACAAGCCGATGGACCACAACTCCGTGCGCGCCGCCCTGGGCATCCAGCCAAGCGGTGAGGACCAGCGGTTGTCGCAGACCTGGGATGGCAACACGCTGAAGATCGGCATGAACCAGCCGCTCAAGCCCGGCTCGACCTACATCGTCAAGATCACCGACGCTGCCAGCGACAAATGGGGCAACCACCTGAGCGACACGTTCACGCTCACGTTCGAGACGACGACGAACATCGAGGCGTACCGGACACCGACCGCCGCCGTGACGCCCACGCCGACGACGCCGGCAGCCACCCGGACACCCGTCCCGCCAACTGCCACCGGCCTCGCGGTCGCCCCGGAGCAGCCGGCGATTGTTCCGGCGCCCCCAACCGCGACCCAGCCGGCGGCGATCCAGCCGACCCAGCCGACGCGACCGGGACCGACGCCGACGTCCGACGTCATCCAGTCCGAGCGTGCGCCGACGGCCACGCCATCACCGATGCCGACCTCGACGCCGGTCCAACCGACGGCGACTCCAACAACAGCGCCAACGACCACGCCAACTGCGCCTGCGCCAACCGCCACGTTGCCGCCAACCATGACACCAACCATTGCGGCGCCAACCGTCACGCCGACGGTGGCAACGATTCCGGTCACCGGCGCCATCGGCGACGTGTACTGGGCCAACGACTCGGTCCAGCAGCAGATCGGTAAGCCTCTGGAGCCGTCGTACTCGACCGACGGGCGTCAGCAGGACTTCCAGCACGGCACGATGCTGTTCCGCTCGGACACTGGCGCCGTCTACGTCCTCATCAACAACCAGCTCATCTGGAGCACGCGCTCGGTGTCATCGCCTGCCGACGGCGAGCCCGTCGCCGGGCCGGCGGCCGGGCTCTGGGAGCCGGGCGGCATCTTCGGATCGGTGTGGCACAGCGATGCCGGCGTCAGCACTGACCTGGGGTACGCGCTATCGCAGGATTCCGTCTCGTTCTCGGCAACGGTGCAACTGTTCGAGCACGGGTTCATGTTCGTGAGTCCGTCGTCTGTCTACATCTTCTACGATAGTGGTGGTTGGGAGTTCTGGCCGGCGAGCGCGAGCTAGCCGTTCAGCAGAGGACATTC
>DAOKZM010000046.1:0-12298 GCA_035325665.1 Thermomicrobiales bacterium
CCGCTCCCGCCAGCGTTCGACCGCCACCCGGCCGGGGACACGCAGCGCCGTCGCCGCGACCATCCCGCCCGCCGGATGATGCTGGCCGGCGAACTCCCAGTCGAAGAAGGTCAGGTCGGTCCCGGCGCTGCCGTGCTCGTCGGCGTAGAAGAAGTGATAGGCCGAGACGTCGTCCTGGTTCACCGTCTTCTTGACCAACCGCATGCCGAGTACTTGAGTGTAGAACGCCACATTGGCCGACGCCGTCGCCGTAACCGCCGTGACGTGGTGGAGTCCACCGAGTTCCATCGAAGTAAATCCCTTCATCATTAGCGCGCTATCGCTGTCGGCTCCGTGCCGGCACGCCCAAGCGCCTGATCGAGCTCGCGCAGCAGCCGGTGCAGCATCGCGCGGTCGTCGCCATCGAGCGACGCGAGCTGGGCGGCGATCAGCCGCTCGTGCAGCGGCAGCACCTCAGCCCGCAGCGCGCGCCCGCGGTCGGTCAACATCAGCCGGCAGACCCGTCCCTCCGGCAGCCGCTCGACGAGGCCGGCCTGAGCCATTCGGTCGAGCAGCTGCGAGACATTGCTCTTGGTAACCAGCAGCCGGTCCGCCAACGCCTGCTGGGTCAGCCCCTCGTCGGCGCCGACCTGCGCCAGCACGTCGAACTGGGCGACGCTCAGCCCGTGCTCGCGCAACTGCCCGGCCGCCGCTTGCTGGATCTGGTGATACCCCCGCGCCAGCCGCAGCCAGGTCATGATCGCGCCGCCGTTCCGTTCATCCATGTCGCCTCCTTCATCGCTGTTCAAAAGTTTACATCTAAACTGTTTATCTGTCAACTGTCAGTTCCGCTGCCTCCCGGCGCGTATAGTTCGTGCCACGGAGACGGGTTGGTGGATGGCATGCACGGAGGCGACGGATGAAGACGACGCGGGTGCTCACGACGATCGAGGCCCACGCTGGCGGCGAGCCGCTGCGGATCGTGACCTCGGGGCTGGCGCCGCTGCGCGGACAAACGATCCTCGAACGCCGCCGCGAGATGCTCGAGCAGCACGACGACGTCCGCCGGGCGCTGATGTGGGAGCCGCGCGGCCACGCCGACATGTACGGCGCGATCCTCACGCCGCCGGTCACCGCCGAGGCAGACTACGGCGTGCTCTTCATGCATAACGAGGGCTACTCGACGATGTGTGGCCACGGCATCATCGCCCTGACGACCGTCCTGATCGAGACCGGCCAGTTCCCGACGACCGGGGAACAGACGACGGTCGGCTTTGACAGCCCGGCCGGCTTCATCCGCTCGGTCGCCCCCGTCCACGATGGGCGCGTCGTCCAGGCCGCCTTCGAGAACGTCCCATCCTTCGTCTACGCCGATGCCGTCGAGGTCGCGACCGACCGCGGGACCGTCACCGTGCCGATCGTCTTCGGCGGCGCGTTCTACGCCCTGGTCGATGCCGCGGCCGGCGGGCTTCGCGTCCACGCCGACGATATCCGCGAGCTGATCGACTTCGGCATGGCGATCAAGCATGGCATCGAGGAACAGATGGACGTCGTCCACCCGCTCGAGCCGGGGCTACGCGGCATCTACGGCACGATCATCACCGGTCCACCGGCCGATGGGGCTGACGGGAGGAACGTCACGATCTTCGCCGACGGCGAGGTCGACCGCTCGCCGTGCGGCACCGGCACCGCGGCGCGGCTGGCCTGGCTCCACGCCACCGGCGCGGTCGCCATCGGCCAGCCCTGGGTCCACGAGAGCATCGTCGGGACGCGCTTCACCGGCCGGGTGCTGCGCGAGACGGAGGTCGCCGGCCGGCCGGCAATCGTGCCGGAGATCGCCGGCCGCGGCTATCTCACCGGGACGAGCACCTTCACGATCGATCCGGACGACCCTGTAGCCGGCGGCTTTCTGGTCCGGCCGGGATCGCCCCGGTGACGTGGCCATCGTCCTCATCCGGCGCCTGGGCAACCTTGCCACGGGCGCGGCCAAGGTTCACGATCGCGTTGATCAGCCCGAGGTGCGAGAGCGCCTGCGGGAAGTTGCCCAGAAACGCGCCGGTCGCCGCCTCGATCTCCTCTGAGAACAGGCCGAGATCGTTGCCACGCGCCAGGAGCTTCTCCAGGAGCTCCTCGGCGTGGTCCAGCGCGCCAAGCCCGACCAGGCAGTCGATCAGCCAGCAGCTGCAGAGGACGAACGCTCCCTCGTGGCCCGCCAGACCGTCGATGTTCGTCTTGTCGGAATGCGACGTATAGCGCCAGACGAGCTCGCCTTTGCTGAGGTCGTTGACGACCTGGTCGATCGTCGCCCTCATCACCGGATGGTCCACGTCGATGAAGTCGCGCAACGGGAAGGAGAGCGCCGAGGCGTCCAGGACGTCGTCCTCGAAGCCCTGGCTGAAGTAGCCGCTCGCGCTGACGCCGTGGGTCATCACGTCCTCGCGGATCCGATCGCGCAGCTCCCGCCATGCGTCGAGCGGAGCGTCGCGCTTGTCCTTCTTCGCCAGCAGGATGGCGCGGTCGATCGCCACCCAGCACATCACGTTCGAGTAGGTCATCCGCCGTTCGCCGCTGCGGACCTCCCAGATGCCGGAGTCGGGCTGTTGCCAGCGTTCTTCGACCACCTCGGTCAGCTTGACGAGGTATTCCCAGAGCGCGTCGTTGACCACTCCGCCGAAGCGCCGATGAACCCAAGCGGCGTCGAGCACCTCGCCGAACCGGTCGAGCTGCCGCTGGGCATGGGCGCCGTTGCCGATCCGGACCGGCGCCGAGCGGCGGTAGCCCTCCAGATGGTCGAGGATCCGCTCGTCCAAGTCGCTCAATCCGTCGACCCGGTACATGATCTGGAGCGATGACGGATCGTCGCGCGTGACGTCGATGACCCACTGCAGGAACCCCTCCGCCTCGTCGCGGTAGCCGATCGAGTGGAAGGCGTGCAGCGCGTAGCTGGTGTCACGGATCCAGGCGTAGCGATAGTCCCAGTTACGCTCATCCCCGAGCGACTCGGGGAGCGACGTCGTCGCAGCCGCCGCCATTGCGCCGCTCGAGGCACTATCGAGCAGCTTCAGGATCAGCGCGCTGCGCCGGACGTGGCCGGCGTTCGGTCCGTCGTAGTTGCACCGCGCGGCCCAGCGCGTCCACCCCTCAATCTCGCGGACGACCAGGTCCTGGGCCAGCTGCTTCGGCAGGTCGTTCCAGACGACCGTGGCGTTGTCATGGTAGTTCGCCGAGATGATCTCCTGGCCGCCAGCGGCCAGGCTGAACCGGGCCACGACGCGACCGTCACCCGGCTCGAGCGGCATCGTCGCGGCGACCCTCAGCGCGCCGGACTCTCCGCAGAGCAGCGCGCCCTTGTGCGGGATGATCTCCCAAGTCGCCACCTCACGGCCGTAGTTGAAGCGCGGCGCCAAATCCATCCGCATCCGGACCGATCCCTCGACGCCGCGGACGACGCGTACCAGCATGCCGTCGCGCAGCCGCTGGGCGATGCCGAGGTCGGAGCCGAACGCGACCGATGGCATCAGGTCCACCAGCTCGACGACGCCGCCGTCCGTCTCGAACCGGGTGACGAGGACGTTCGTGTCGTCCAGGTACGAGCGGGTGACGCGCCAGGGTTCGTCGGGGACGATCTGCCAGTAGCCGCCGACCCCGGCGTCGAGGATCCGACCGAAGACGGAGGGCGAGTCGATCCGCGGAAACGGGCACCAGTCGATCGAGCCATCGGAACCGACCAGCGCCAGCGTCCGCCCGTTGCCGATCGCACCGTATGCCTCGATCGGCAGGTAGCCGTCGTCGTCCCGTCGCGCGCGCCAGCCGTCGGTCATCGTTCCTCCAGGTCCCGCCGTAGGGTGAGAATCCAGCGGGCACGTCTGCCCACAACCCTATCGCGCGAGATCGATGCCACTTTCCCGACCGGATGGACGCCGGCCGCGCCCCTCGAACCTGTCCGAAAGGACAGGGTAGAATGACCCATCGAACGATACGACGCGGACGGATCCGTTCGTATGCTGTCGGCATCGAGTCATCCTTCTCCCGAGGATCGCGCGTCTCGGGGGAGGACATGCCCGTTAGCGAGGTTCGCGGTTCGCTGCGCCGACACCGCCGATCGGGAAGAGGTGCCAGGAGCACGATCGTAAACCGACCGCGATTTGGAACGGCGATGCCGCCCCGGCGCGGCCTGATGCCGGCCTGGCCGGCATCACCAGCCGGCAGCAGGACCGGAGTTGGTCCCAGTTCTCCCCCCGGGATATTCGAAACGAGGAGTTGGATGCAGAGGACTGCTCGGCTGACGAGCCTGTTCATGGTCGCGCTCATGCTCGCCATTTCGCTCGCCGCCTGCGGCGGCGGTGATAGCGACCCGACCGCCACGGCCGCCTCGCCGACGACGAGCGGCACGACGGCCGACGCCAGCCCGACGACCGAGCCCATCACGGAAGCCTCCCCCGTGGTCATTACCTCGCCGGTCGCCCCGACGTCGACGACCGAACCCGCCACACCGACCCCTGAGGTCGCCAGCGGCCCGGTCGAGGTGGACGCGCTCTGGTTCGCCAGCGACGGTCAGTCGGTCATGGGCGGCACCAGCCACGTCAAGGTCAATCTCGCGGAGAAGGCCGGCGGCGACCTGCGCGTCGGCTTCTTCGAGTCCGAGGTCGGCGGCTCCGGTCCCCAGTGGCGCGCAGCCGGCTGGATGGCCGTCATCACCGCGTCGATGCTACTGTCGAAGGACCCGTCGCAGTATGAGTTCTCGTTCGACGTCGCTGGGCGAATCGACGGCCCGTCGGCCGGCGCGCTAATGACCTCGGCCGTCCTGGCCGCCTACCTCGGCGACGAGATCGACCCGACCGTGACGATGACCGGCACGATCAACCCGGACGGCACGATCGGCCCGGTCGGCGGCATCCCGCACAAGATCGAGGGCGCGGCGGCGGCCGGCAAGACGACCGTCCTCGTCCCCGGCGGGCAGCGCTACGACTACGACTACGCCGCCGGCCAGTCGGTCGACCTCGTCCAGGTTGGCCAGCAGAATGGCGTGACCGTCAAGCTCGTCCCCGATATCTACACCGCCTACAACGAGCTCACCGGCTCGACGCTACCGACACCGGTCGCCGCCGGCCAGGCCAGCTACCCGCCGGCCGCGTTCGACAAGTTCCGCGCCGGGGCGACGAGCTGGTACGCGAACTACGAGCAGGAGCGCGCCGACTTCACCGCGCTGCCGGCCGAAATTCAGGAGTACCGGCAGGACACGATCGACCTGGCCGACTGGTATGCCTCGAAGACCAATCAGTATCTCGGCGAGGGTCAGATCGCCGCGGCCTACGAGCACGCCTTCTCGGCGTCGGCGCTGGCGCGTCTGGCTCGCGAGGCGGCAGAGCTCGACAACATCTACGTGACTCAGGGAATCGACCCGTTGATCCAGCGGCTCATCTCCAGCTCGACGGCGATGACGCGCTTCGACGCCGTCCGCCAGCGGCTGGAGGCTGAGAACCCCCGCACCGCATCGGACACCATCGCGATCATGGACGCCTTCTCCAACCTCTCGGTCGCCCAGGGGCTGGTGTTCCAGGCCCAAGGAACCATCGATGTCCTGAACAGTCCCGACCTCACCGAGGACGAAGTCCTCGACGCCATCTACGCCGCCAACTACTACTTCGTCTACGCCGAGCAGTTCCTGCAGCTCGCCGAGGACCAGCAGTCGATCGGCCTGGGTTACGGCTCGGCGCCGGCCCCGGATCCGGCAGTGCTCAAAGCGATCTCGGAGACGCTGCGGCGCGGCGCCGAGGCCAACGTCACCTACTTCGAATCGCTGATCATCGAGCCGTTCGCCCAGCAGTATGGCGTCTCGGCCGACATCGCCAAGGGCTACTTCCAGCAGGCCGACAACGGCTACCTGACGGCGGTCGCGGCGATCTACGGCGCCGACTCGATTGCCGGCTCGGTCATTAAGCCAGAGGCCAAGTCGTGGGTCTTCCTCGGCTCGGCGCTGACCTCCTACTCGCAGTCGGCCGGCCTGATCGCCAAGTACTACTCGCTCGGCGCCCAGGTTGACGAGTCGGGCTACATCGTTGGCTACGATCGCCAGTCGTCGCTGGCTGACATGCTTGACCTGGCCGACCAACGCGCGAAGTCCTGGCTCAGCTCGGTCGCCGCCGAAGACCCAGTTCAGGCGCTCTACTACTACGACAACGCCCGCCTGTACCGGACCGGCGACGCCAACGACCAGCTCACCGCGCTGAACTACTATTGGCAGTCGGCGATCCTCTCGGCGACGCTCGCGGCCTTCACCGGCGGCGTCGAATAGGCGAGCCACCATCTCACGGCAACAACGCGGTGGAGCGGAGCAATCCCTCCGCCGCGTTGTCCTTCCGGCGTCTCGCGCACCCGCCACGCCGACCTACTCGTGTCGATCCACGCTATAATGCCGAGTAAACCGGTCGGGATAGATGGCGCCGGGGATGCAGGGTGTTGGAGGCTAGCCGCGTGGCGACGCGCATCGTGCTCGAAAACGTAAGTAGGTGGTTCCCCGGCGCGGACCACGCCGCTGTTCGCAATGTCTCACTGAGCATCGAGCCGGGAGAGATCCTCGCCCTCCTCGGCCCCTCCGGCTGCGGCAAGACAACGACCCTTCGCATGATCGCTGGCTTCGAGCGGGCCGATGGCGGCACGGTCCGGATCGGCGACGCCGTCGTCGACGACGGCCGGACCATCGTCCCACCCGAGCGGCGCGGCGTCGGGATGGTCTTCCAGGACTACGCGCTCTTCCCGCACCTGACCGTCGCGGCGAACGTCGGCTTCGGTCTTTCGCGGCTCGGCCGTCGCGAGCGAGACGACCGCGTCGCCGAGATGCTGGCCGTCGCCGGCCTCGCCGAGCTGGCCGGCCGCTATCCACACCAGCTCTCCGGCGGCCAGCAGCAGCGCGTCGCGCTGGCCCGTGCGCTGGCGCCGCGGCCAAAGGTCCTGCTCCTCGACGAACCGTTCTCCAACCTCGACACCGAGCTCCGCGTCAACATGCGCCAGGAGGTCCGCGACCTGCTCAAGGCGATCGGGACCACTGCGATCCTCGTCACCCACGACCAGCAGGAGGCGATGACCGTCGCCGACCGGATGGCGGTGATGCTGCGCGGGCACGTCGAGCAGGTGGACGTTCCGGAGGTCGTCTATCACTTCCCGGCCAACCGGGCGGTCGCGCGCTTCGTCGGCCAGGGCACCTTCGTCCCGATCACCCTGTCGGGATCGGTCGCCGAGACGGACATCGGCCGCTTCGCGCTGGACGGCGTCACCTGCCCGCTCGACGCCGACGGCGCCAACATGAAGATCGATGTGCTCCTGCGCCCGCGTGACGTCACGATCACCGTCGACCCGGACGGGCTAGCGGTCGTCCAGTCGCGGGTCTTCCACGGCGCCGAGTACACCTACCGGATCGAGCTTCCCTGCGGCGTCCAGCTCCAGTCCAGCCAGCCCTCCCACGTCGACATCGCGCCGGGCACGCGCGTCAGCGTGCGCTGCAACCGGGCGCGGCTGGCGGTCTACGACGCCGACGCCAGGGTCGCGCTGACCCACGCCGGCATCTGACCGGGCAGGCTGGGCCGTCGATCGGCGGTGTACGCTATGATCTCCGTCGAGGAGGCATCGTGACCGCCGCGCGCGCGCCGATACTGGATCTCATTGCCCATAGCCCGGAACAGACTCGCGCCATCGCCGGCCAACTGGCCCGCCAGTTGGAGCCGGGACAGGTCGTGCTGCTCAGCGGCGCGCTCGCCGCGGGCAAGACGACCTTCGCCCAGGGGCTGGCCCGCGCCCTCCAGGCCGGCGAGCAGGTCCAGAGCCCGACGTTCACCATCGTCGTCGAGCACGATGGGGAACTGCCGGACGGCCGGCCGGTCCGCATCTACCACATGGATCTGTACCGCATGACCGGTCCGGGCGATCTCGACTCGATCGGGATCGACGACTACCTGAGCGACCCGGATGCCATCGTCATCGTCGAATGGCCCGACCGCGCGCCCGGCTGGCTGCCGGCCGATTACATCCTCGTCCAGATGGAGATGGTCGCCGACACCAAGCGCGCCATCCGGATCTCGCCCGCGCCGTCGCCGACCGCGACCCGCGAGCGCCAGGCGGTCGAGCGGGTACGGAGGGAGGTCGGCAGTGGCCGTGGGTGACGCGAGCGGCGGCTGGCTGCTCGGGATCGACACCTCCTCCGACGTCGCCTCGATCGCGCTCGTCCCGACCGCGGCCGGGGCGGGCTACGGCGCGGAGCTGTCGTGGCCGGCGCCGCGTAACCAGACCGCGACGCTGCTCTCCCAGATCGACCACCTGCTGCGCATCTGCGGGCTGGAGCCCGAGTCGCTCGGTGGTATCGTCATCGCCACCGGGCCGGGCGGGTTCAACGCGCTGCGCGTCGGGATGAGCGTCGCCAAGGGGTTCGCCTTCGCGCTCGACCTGCCGATCTTCGGCGTCGGCACGCTCGACATCGCCGCCCAGGCCGTCGCCTGCTGGGGCCTGCCGGTTCGCGCGTTCGTGCCGGCCGGCCGGCGGCGCGCGGTCTTCGCGGACTACCTGCCGCTGGGCCAGGCGCTGCGGCAAGCCGGCGAGATCGGCAACCGGCCGATCCCGGCGCTGGCCGCCGACCTGACGACGCCGACCGTCCTGACCGGCGATCTGACGATTGACGAGCAGGATACGCTTCGGCAGCAGCCGAACGTCGTCCTGCCCCCGGCGGGCCTGCGGCAGCGACGCGCGGCGTTCATGGTCGACCTCGCCCTGCCCCGCTGGCAGGCCGGCGAACCCGACGACCTGATGTTGACCGAGCCGCTCTACGTCCACCAGCAGGCCCCCGACGCCGGCCGGCCGAGCCAGCAGCACGCGGACGCGGGAACACGCGAGTGAGCTTCTACATCGCGCCAATGCAGATCGACGACATCCCCGAGGTGTCGCGCGTCGAACGGCAGTGTTTCACCAACCCCTGGCCGCAGTCCGCCTATCGTCGCGAGCTGCGTAACTCCAGCAACAACGCCTACATCGTCCTCTGGCAGCACGACGACACGCAGCCGCCGGCCACTGCCGAAGAGTCGCGCGGCGCGCTGTCGATGCTGCCGTTCTTCCGGCGCGGCGAGCGCGCGAGCGAGGACCGCATTGTCGGCTTCGCTGGCATGTGGATCCTCTACGACGAGGCGCACGTCACCACGATCGGCGTAACGCCGGACCTTCGCGGCAAGGGGCTCGGTGAGCTGCTGCTGGTCCGGCTATTCGAGATCGCCAGCGAGCGCAACGCCGAATGGGTGACATTGGAGGTGCGCGTGTCGAACGCCAGCGCCCAGGCGCTCTACCACAAGTACGGATTCACCCAGCAGGGGGTCCGGCGGCGCTATTACAGCGACAACGGCGAAGACGCCTACATCATGTGGTCGCCGTCGATCCGCACTGACGAGTACCGGCAACGCTTCGCCGGCCTGCGTGAGCGCGTCTACGAGCGGCTTGCCGGCCAGTTGATCGCCCCGCCGCACGACGAGGCGCGCGAGACCCGGATGGAGTCCAGCTCATGAACATCCTCGCCATCGAGACCTCCTGCGACGAGACCGCCGTTGCCGTCGTCCGCAGTGGCCGCTGGGTCCTCGCCAACGTCGTCGCCTCACAGATCGCGTTGCACGAGTCGTACGGCGGGGTCGTTCCGGAGCCCGCCTCGCGCCAGCACGTCACGGCAATCGTCCCGGCCCTCCGAGAGGCGCTGGCGACGGCCGGCGTCTCGCGCGACGACATCGACGCAATCGCGGTGACCGAGGGGCCGGGGCTGGCCGGAGCGTTGCTGGTCGGGATCAACGTCGCCAAGACGCTCGCGTTCGCCTGGAAGAAGCCGCTCATCCCGGTCAACCACCTCGAGGGGCATATCTACGCCAACTGGCTGATCCCGGCCGACGCCGACCCGGCCGAGTTCCCCGCGCCGGCCTTCCCGGCGATCTGCCTGATCGTCTCCGGCGGGCATACCGATCTGCTGCTCGTCCACCGCCACGGCGTCTACGAGATCCTCGGCCGGACGCTCGATGACGCGGCCGGCGAGGCGTTCGACAAGGGCGCCCGCATCCTGGGTCTCGGCTACCCCGGCGGGCCGGCGATCCAGCGCGCCGCCGAGGGCCGCCGCCCGCTCGAACAGCTCCCACGCGCCTGGCTGGGCGAGCGCTACGACTTCTCGTTCTCCGGCGTCAAGACAGCGCTACTGCGCGCCGCCGAGCCGTATCGCAAGCAGGGCCCGGTCGCGGGCCGCGGCGCGAAGCGCGAACGCCCGGCGGACGAGCCGTGCGCCCGCCACGAGCCGCTCGTCTACTCGCCGAACATGCCGGTCGGCGAGCTGGCCGCCGCCTACCAGGACGCGATCGTGGACGTGCTGGTCGAGAAGACCGTCCACGCCGCCCAGCAGGAACGCGCCCAGAGCGTCATGCTCTCCGGTGGGGTGTCGGCGAACGCGCTGCTACGCCGCCGGATGGAGGCGCGACTTCGCCCGCTCGACATCCCGCTCTACATCCCGGAGATGCAGTACTGCACCGACAACGCCGCGATGATCGCTGGCGCGGCCTACCAGGTCCTGCGCCGGGGCGCGTTGGCCGGCTGGGAGCTCGACGTCCGCGCCCAACTCCCGTGGGGCGCCATTCCGGGTATCAAGATCATCGAACGCGCCCGTGGCTAGTGTGTTCCAGCGCGAGCTCGAGGTCGCCGAGCAGGCCGCTCGCGCGGCCGGCGCGCTGATCCTCGACCGCCTCGGCGCTACCGGCCCGGTGCAGTTCAAGAGCAGCGTGATCGACCCGGTCACCGCCGCAGACCGCGACAGCCAGGCGCTAATCGCCGAGCGGCTGCTGTCGGCGTTCCCCGGCGATCGCCTACTGGGCGAGGAGGGCGACGCCCGCGCGACGGCCGCCGGCCCCGGTCGCCTCTGGATCGTCGATCCGATCGACGGCACGGTGAACTTCCTGCACGGCTACCCCGTCTTCGCTGTATCCATCGCCCTCCACTGCGACGGAGCGGTTCAGGCTGGCGTCCTCTACGACCCGACCCGCGACGAGATGTTCAGCGCGACGCGCGGCGGCGGCGCGACGCTCAACGGCCGGCCGCTGGCCATCTCCGGGACGAGCGAGCTGATCGCGGCGATGGTCGCGACCGGTTTTCCCTACGACTTGGAGGCACGCCGCCGCAGCCTGCCGCTGTTCGGCGCGATCGTCGAGCGCACCCAGGCGGTGCGGCGCGACGGCTCGGCGGCGCTCAACCTCGCCTACGTCGCCTGCGGCCGCTTCGACGCCTACTGGGAGCGCGGGATCCAGCCCTGGGATGTCGCCGCATCGTCGCTGTTCCTCACGGAGGCAGGCGGCCGGCTGACCGGCTACGACGGCGGACCCTTCGACCTCTGGGGTGGTGACGTCGTCGCCTCCAACGGCGAACTGCACGACGCCCTGCTCGCCGTCATCGCGAGCGCCGATCCGGAATAGCGGATACACTCGTGTCAGCGCGGCCCCCGGCCGCCACGTGCGACGCGGAGCAGGGACGATGGACAACGCGTTCGAGCTGTATCACGACCGAATCATCGAAGCGATCGAGCAGGGCGAGGTCGTCTGTCTGTTCTTCCCGCGGCTGGGCAAGACCCTCATCCTCGACCCGCGCCACACCGACGACGTTCCGCCGGCCATCTTCATCGAGGACATGGTCAGCACGCCGCGCGAGCGGCTGGAGAGCCTGCGCCGCCTGCGGCCGGAGTTCCCGCTGCCCGAGGAGATGCGGCTCGTGCCCTGGTTCGGCTTCGTCGGCTCTCTCGACGACGCCGGAGTAACGAAGGCGCTGCTGCGCCGCTGCAACGAGGCCGGCGACCTGCGGATGGCCCGCGCCTGCACCGCGGCGCTGCGCCAGCTCCGCCAGATCGAGCGCGCGGTCATGCGGGCGATCGTCCGCGGCGAGAGCAGCCGCACCCTATGGGAGCGCCCGCGGAGCTAGGCGCGCTCAGCGCAGTTCGCGGACACGGGGCACGCGCAGGTAGGCGTAGAGCGCCAGCAGCACGACGCCCAGCCCCATCACCGTCACCGTCGCCTGGACGCCAACCCACTCGCTGGCGAAGCCGGCCGCAACGGTGCCGAGCGGGACCATGCCCCGGTTCAGGAAGAAGATGCTCATCACCCGGCCGCGCATCTCGTCGGATGAATGCGTCTGGAGCAGCGTCGTATTCAGCGCCATGTACCCCGTCTGGCCCATCCCGACGCCGAACAGCAGCGCGAACGACAGCAGCGGAATCGACGAGCGACTGAACAGCACCAGCATCGCGCCGAAGAGGATCATCACCAGCAGCATG
>DAOKZM010000047.1:0-4511 GCA_035325665.1 Thermomicrobiales bacterium
GGCCATCGCCCGGTCGTAGTCGTCACCCACGAGCAGCCCCAGGTGCCACTCGCGCGAGAGGTCCATGAACGAGAGGCCGTAACCCTTGCGGGTGTGGGCGATGATCGCCAGCGGTCGCGGGTCGGCGCGCCGATCCAGCGCGTCGAAGGTGTCGACGAGTGCTTCAAGGTCGTGGCCGTCGACCTCCCGGACCTCCCACTTGAAGGCGCGGAACTTGTCGGCCAGCGGCTCGATCGGCATGACTTCCTCGGTGAAGCCGTCCAGCGACATCTGGTTGCGGTCGACGATGGCGACGAGGTTCCCGAGCTGGAAGTTGCCGGCCGCCATCATCGCCTCGTAGTTCTGGCCCTCGTTGAGCTCGCCGTCGCCGAGGAGGCAGAAGACGCGGGCGTCGCGGCCGTCCATCCGTCCGGCCAGCGCCATGCCGGCCGCGACCGAGAGGTTGTGGCCCAGCGAGCCGGAGGAGAAGTCGACGCCGGGGATCAGCTTCATGTCGGGGTGGTCGGCGAAGGGGCTGCCGACGCGGGTGTAGGTGTCCAAGAGCGTGGGGGCGAAGTAGCCCAGGTCAGCGAGCAGCGGATACTGGCCAACCGCGACATGTCCCTTACCGAGAACGAGCCGGTCGCGATTGTCCCAGTTCGGCTCCTCCGGGCGAATGCGCAGCGTGTGGTAGTAGAGGGTGGCGAAGAGCTCGGCCGAGGAGAAGACGCTGGTATAGTGCCCGCTCCCGGCGATGGCGATCAGCCGCAGCGTCTCCGTCCGCACGAACCGCGCCCGGTCCGCCAGTACCGCCAGCAGCTCCGCGCGCTCGGCCCCCGCAATCACCGGCTCGGCCATGCTCTCCTCCTTCCTCATTCCGAACGTCCCATGTTCTTCTATTATGAAGCTCATGCAATCGACCCAGTGAGACGAGTGAGGTGTGACGTGGCACTATCCCTCCCCGACAACATCGACGTCCTGATCTGTGGCGGCGGGACGGCCGGGGCAGCGCTGGCCGGGATCATCGCGCGCGACACCGACCTCGAGGTCGTGCTGCTGGAGGCGGGGCCGGACTACGGGCCGCTCGCGGCCGGGCGCTGGCCGGCCGACGTGCTGAACGCGGGCGAGATCTGCCGCAGCCACCAGTGGGGCTACTACGGTGCCGCCCACGCCACCCACACCGAGCCGACCGGCTACGACCGGGCGAAGGTCATCGGCGGCTGCTCGTCGCACAACGGCTGCGTCGCGCTGTCCGGCGCCCG
The DNA here is from genome assembly GCA_035325665.1 of Thermomicrobiales bacterium. Classification (GTDB taxonomy): domain Bacteria; phylum Chloroflexota; class Chloroflexia; order Thermomicrobiales; family CFX8; genus JAMLIA01. Next base: position 1,242 of record DAOKZM010000047.1, read on the forward strand.
CACCGACTACGACGCCTGGCCGGCGCTCGGCGCGCCGGGGTGGGACTGGAAGGCGGTCGCGCCCGCGTTCGAGCGCGCCAAGCGCCAGCTCAGCGTCAGGCACGTCGAGGACCACGAGATCACCCCCTGGCAACGCATCTTCGTCGATGCCTGCGTCGCCCACGGCATCCCCTGGACCGACGACCTCGACGACCCGGACGAGCCCGTCGGCGTCGGGGCGTCGCCGGTCAACATCGTCGAGGGCATGCGCTGGAACACGGCGCTGGCCTACCTCGACCCCGTCCGCGACCGGCCGAACCTCCACATCGTCGCCGACTGCCTGGTCGACCGCGTGGTCGTCCAGGACGGTCGCGCCGTCGCGGTCGAGGCGCTGATCGAGGACGTGCCGGTCCGGATCGCCGCCGGACGGATCGTGCTGGCGGCCGGCGCCTACGGCTCGCCGGCCATCTTGCTGCGCTCGGGGATCGGACCGGCCGCCGAGATCGAGCGGCACGGCATCGCGGTGACGCACCCGCTCGAAGGTGTCGGGCAGGCGCTGGTGGACCATCCCGCGGTCAACCTTCGGCTCGACCCGTCCGACCCGCTGCAGGTGAAGATGGCGGACGCCCGCTCGCGCGGCTGGCTGCCGGACGAGCAGACGCTGGTCAAGGCGCGCAGCAGCCGCTGCTCGGAGGCGTTCGACCTGCACCTTTACGCCGTCTCGAGCCGGTCGTCGGCGACCGGCGTCTGGGGCTACATGATCTGCGTCGCCTGTGTCGAGCCGTGGTCGCGCGGCTCCGTCACGCTCACCTCTGCGAACCCCAAGGCGCCGCCCGTCATCGACCACGGCTTCCTCACCGACCCGGCCGGCCACGACCTTGACGTGCTGGCCGACGGCGTCGACCTGGCCAACGCGCTGCTGGCGACGACCCCGTTCACCGATGCGTTCGGTCCGGCACTGGAGTCTCTCTCCCGAGAGGACGTCGCGGCGTTCGTCCGCGGCTCGGTCGGCATCTACTACCATCCGGCCGGCAGCTGCCGGATGGGCAGTGCGGACGATCCGGCCACCGTCGTCGGGCCGGACGGCCGCGTCCACGGGCTCGACGGGCTTTTCGTCTGCGATGCCTCGATCTTCCCGCGGATCATGCGGGCCAACACCAACCTGCCGGCCGCAATGCTGGCCGAGCGCCTGGCGGCGACGATCGCCGGGTAGCTCGAGCACGCTCACATCCTGATACCCACGGAGATGGCGCCGGACCTGCGAGCCCGCGCACCGCAGAATCAGCGGTCGGCCGGTAAACGCTGTTTATTGGTTTTGTCACGGAATCTACACGACTCCATGGCCGTCTGTTACGACAATCACGATACGCGGCCGGTATCGTTGCCTCATACAGGTCGACGGGGTGAGACGACCAGAACAAGGCAGAAACCCCGAGGCACGTTACCAACCGAGACGGACGTATGACGGGTGAGGACGACGGAGTCCCCACTAGGCTCCGACGCTAGGAGGTGCAAGGATCGCACGCGTGGATAGCGGGTTCGGGTGAACCAGATGCAGACGATGACACACAGACGACCAACCAAGCGCATCAAGGGGGTACTGACATGATGACGCGCCAACGGATGTACATTCTTACTGCCTTCTCTGCCCTCCTGTACATCTTTCTGACCTGGGCGTTCGCCGATGGCTTGTGGACGCTCGATCACCTGTTCTCGATGAAGATCGGGTCGGGCGAGGACGCCACCAACTACGTCACGAACATGACGATCTTCACCTATCTATTCCTCGCCCTGATCATCGTCGCCGGTGTCTGGCAGGCCCAGCGCATCCCGGCCTCGGGGGTTGACATCGAGCCGGCAACGGCGGCGAAGACCGAAGGCCAGACCGAAGATCCCAAGACCTGGCGACTACTGCTGGGCAACGCCTACTTCGGCGTCGTCTGGCTGGCGCTGCGCTTCTACATCGGCTTCGAGTGGCTGGCCGCTGGCGAGCACAAGATTCGCTCGGATGCCTGGATGGACGGCGGCACCGCCCTCAAGGGCTTCTGGACGGGCGCGACGACCATTCCGGAAGGCGCGACGGCATCGCGGGCCGGCACCTACGACTGGTACCACAACCTGCTGAAGTACATGCTCGATAACGAGTGGTACACCTGGTTTGCCAAGCTGATCGCGATCGGCGAGTTCCTGATCGGCCTCGGCCTGCTCCTCGGCGCTCTCGTCGGCATCGCCGCCTTCTTCGGCACGCTGCTCAACTTCAGCTTCATGCTCGCTGGCACCGTCAGCAGCAACCCAGTGATGTTCGGTATCACGGTCTTCCTGGTCCTCGGCTGGAAGGTCGCCGGCTACTTCGGCCTCGACCGCTACCTGCTGCCGAGCCTGGGCGCCCCCTGGAAGGCGGGAACGCTCATCCAAGGCGAAGGGGTCTCGGTGATGGCCCCCGAGGCCGGCAGGGGCCCGAAGGCGCCCGCATAACGCGAAGAACCCTTCACACCCAACCCGCGACGCAGCCCGGTCCGAAAGGACCGGGCTGTTTTCGTGTCCGCGCGGATTGGCCAGTCAGTCCAGCCAGGCGTAACTGAACGCCTCGGCCAACTCCAGCCCGGCTGGCGCGCCCGCCCGCCGGGCGCGCGTCTCCATCCGACCGCGGACCCCGCCGACGAACGCCGACGCCTGGCTCTCGTGGAGCATCAGCGCCTCGATCTTGCGCTCGAACGCCGGGGCGATGTCGATCCACAGGTTGGCCTCGTCGCCGCCGACGAGCAGCAGCATGTGCACGTCCAGCGGCGCCAGCCCCTCGGCCTGGTGCTCGGGGAAGAAGCTGGCCAGCCGGCAGGCGGGAAAGACCGCCGCCAGCGTCGCGAAGCCAACCGCCCGGTGGTCCGGATGCTGGCGCAGCATGCGCGTCAGCGGGTCGTGGGTGATGACCAGGTCAGCCTGCAGCCGCCGGATCTCGCGGACGATCTTCTCGCGCAGGTCGAGCGTGTCGAACACCTCACCGTCACGCAGGCGCAGGAAGACGACCTCCTCGACGCCGAGGTGTTCCGCCGAGGCGCGCTGCTCCGCCTCGCGCCGCTCGATAAAGAAGCGCGGGTCGGCCAGCTCCTCGTTTGGCGCCCCTTTGTCACCTGAGGTGACGACGAGATAGCGGACCCGCGCGCCGGCCGCGACCAGCCGCGCGACCGTCCCGCCGGCCGCCGCGTCCGGGTCGTCCGGATGCGCCCCGACGAACAGCACCCGCCGCCGCCATCCCCGGAACCTACATCCTCACCGTCGAACCCGGCAAGGCGC